>NZ_JCABYM010000010.1:0-8627 GCF_059499385.1 Limnoglobus sp.
CCACGCGGCCCCGCGCCCGGAGCCCGGACGGTGCGCGGCTCGGCCCCTGGGGGGTGCGTGGCCCGGGCCGGGGGGGCGCCGGCCCCCCCCCCCCCCCCCCCCCAGCGCGCCCCCGGCCGGTGAGCAACGCCCCGGTAGGAGGGAGGCGACCCCCCTCCCCAACCCTCCCCCCCAAGGGGGGAGGGAGAAAGAGGGATGCCCCTTCAAGGTGAAACTCGGGCTGCCGGTCGTGTCACACAAACTCGCGACCCCTTCAGATCGGAGAACTCCTCGGTTCAACTCGCGGCCTGTGGCGGGGCGACGGGGGCGGACGACTTCGCCACGTCCAGCGACGGCGCGCCGTTCCGCGACGTGCGGTTGTTCGACCCCGACCCGGACGGGGCCGCGGGCACGATCACCTCCCGGCGGAACGTCGGCAGGTACCGCACCCGGCGGCGGGCCAGCCACCGCGCCGCCGCCCCGACGGCCAGCGCCACCGCCAGCGCCAACAGGCCGGGCAGGCCCGCGGACAGCATCTGCGCCGCCGGCTGCGGGATCAGTACCGCGGCGGCGATCGCGAGGACGCCCCACAGCGCGACGGTCGGCCCGACGAGCGCCGGCCGCAGCCGCGACACGGCGAGGCCGACGATCAGCGTCAGTAGCGAACACGTCACGACGAACGGCAGCCGCGGGACGCGCACGACCCGGACCGTCGCCGGCGTCGCCTGGCGGCCGGTCACGGCGTCGTCGGCCGCGCCGACCCACGCCTCGCCGTCCGGCGACACCCCGCCGGCGAACCACCGGTCCAGCTCCGCCGGCGACAGCCCGGCGACCGGCGCGGGCAGCCCGCCCCGCCAGCCCCACCGCACGTCCGGCAGCAGGGCGGTCGTGAACACCAGCGGCACGTCCCGCGACGGCACGGCGACTTGCCACCACGCGGGCGCTTGCAACACCGCCCCGCGGACCCGCGGCGGCACGAGCAGCAGCTCGCCCGCCGGCTGTGGCGGCAGCGCGTACTGGAGTTCCACCACCAGCGTCGGGCGGCTCGGCCGTGCCTCCGGTAGCGGGACGCGGTACGCCCGCGCGGACTCGTCGCCGCCGGGCAGCGGGGTCAGCCCGTCCGCCCGGTCCTTGTTCACGAACACCGTCGGCGGCCCGGCGGCCGTGAGTTCCACGTCGATCCCGCCGGCCGGCCACCGCTTCAACAAGAACCGCGCCCGGCCCTGCACGGCCCCGTCCGCCGACGCCCACGTTTGCACCACCGCCCGCTCGACCACCGCGGCACCGGCGTCGGCCGATTCGACGAGGTCGAACGCCAGCGGCACGGCCTTCGGCCCGCCGGCCGCCGCGAGCGTCAGCCACGGCAGCGCGTCGCGGTCCGGCGTCGGCTCCGGCGGCCGCTCCTCCCACGTGCCTTGCACGTTCGCCGGCCGGCGGCCGGCCGCCGCGCCCCACACCCGCACCGTCGCCGTCACCTTCGTCGCGTCCGGCCACACGAGCGGCACGTCCGCTGACACCGGCTTGTCAGCAACCCGCGGCGGCAACGGCACGGCGTAGCTGACGGTCAGCGTCACCTCCTTCGCGTCCGCCGCCGGGGTCAGCGTCCACAGCCCGCCGCCGGCCGGTTCGACCGCCGGCGTCGCCTGGAACGCTAACGGGTTCACCGGCCCCTTCAGCCGGATCGGCCGGCCGATGGCGTCGGCCGCCTTGAACTGGATCGTCTCCACGATGGTGAGCTGCCGCTCGCCGACGGTCACGTCGGCCCGCGCGGTCGCGGCGAGTTCCGCCCGGTACGGCTGCCACGCCACGTCGAGCCGGGCGAGCGGCGTCTCGAACGTGCCGGCCAGCTGCGGCACGGCCGCGCCGGGCTTCGGCGGCGTCGCCGGCAACAGGTCCACCGGCGTCGCGTTCGCCGCCGCCTCCGCCGCCGTCCCGCGGACCGTGAACCCGTCCGGCACGGTGACGGTCAGTTGCGACTCCCGCTCCTCCGATCCGGTGAACTTCGGCAGCGGCAGCGCCGCGTCCGACGCCGTGTCGTCGAGCGGGAACAGCGTCTCGACGGTCAGCGCGAACGGTTCCGACTGCCCGGCCGCGAGGCGGATCGTCAACGGCCGCTTCCCGTTCGCCTCGGCCCCGACCGCGACCTCGTCCACCCGGTCGTCGGGGCGAACGACGACCTGGTCCCGCCACCCGCTCGGCAGGTCGAACGTGAGCTGCTCGACGACGGTTCGCACCGGGGTGACGCGGACCTCGGTGCGGAGCCGCCACCCGTCGCGGGTGAGGTCGAGCCGGTGGTGCGGTTGCACGGCCGTGAACCCGCGGGCCGGGCGGGCCTCGAACTCCAGCGTCGGCGGCTTCGCGGCGGCCGTGGCGTACCGGAAGGCGGCTACGGGCGCGTCCGCCCCTGCGGCCGCGTCCTGGCGGCGGACCTCGGCGGAGTGCTTGTAGTTCGACAGCCGGATCGTCGGCGGGGCGAAGATGCGGACCGTGCCGGTCTGCTTCGGCACGCCGACGGCGAACGCGATCCCGACCGGGTACGGGCCGGGGTGCTTCGCGTCCTTCGCGTCCGGCCGCGGCTGCCGGACGACGGCCGTGACGACCCACTCGCCGGCGTCCGGGGTCTGGATTTTCCACGCCGGCAGCTTCGGGTCGGTGACGCGGGTGACGGCCGGCGACGAGGCGAAGATCGCCTCGATGTTCGAGACGTTCGCCCGCGCCGCGGTGACGGCCGCGTCCGCCGGCAGTTGCACCAGCCACTCGCGGGCCGGCCCTTTCAGCCTCAGCTTCGTCGTCGTCTCGATCTGCGCGTCGTCCACCCGAACGGTCACGTCGGCGTCCGCTGACAACGCGGTGTCAGTTGCCGCCGGGGTCGCGGGCGTCGGCGTCTCCCACGCGACTTCGAGTAGGTCGATCGGGCCGAGCGGCACGCCCTTGCCGGCGAACCGGGCCGCGTCGTCGGTCGTCCGCTTCAGCTCCGGCGGCCGCGGGGCGGCGGCTTCCGGCGTCCGCGTGCCGACGATCAGCTTCTTCACGGCCGGGCCGGGCGGCTCGAACGCCAGCGACGTGATCGCGGCCCGCGGCAGCCCGACCTCGAACCCGAGTTCGTTCTTCCCGCCGCGGGGCAGGACGGCCGCCTCCAGTTCGAGCGTCACCTTCTGCTCGCCGGGCTGCTCGACGACGACGGCCAGCCCGTCGGCGGTCGATTCGAGCAGCGGAATTTTGCCGTCCGTGCCGGTGGCCGCGACCGGGGCCGCCCGCTGTCCGCCGAGCAGCACGACGGTCCGCGGGGCGGTCGTGCGGAAGGAATATTCGACGACGAGCTTGGCGACCGGCTTGCCGCCCTTCGCGTCCACCTTGCCGCGGACGTGGCACGCGCTCGGCGACACCGGCTTCGTCGTCTCGCGGAGCTTCTTGAGCTGCTCGGCCTGCTCGACGAGCTGCTGGTACTCCTTCGCAGAGAGGACGACGCCGTCGATCTTCGGGGCCGCGTCGGTCGGGTTTGCGGTGTAGAAGACGACCGTGCCGTCCGGCAACTTCACCGCCGTGGGCGGCTTGGCGTCCTGGGCCGGGAGGAGCGCGGCGCAGACGAGGAGGGCGGCCGCGGAGAGCGGCCGGGCGAGGCGACGAGGGGAGGGAGCGCACGGCACGGTCGGCCGTCCTCAGACCGTGGAGGGAACCGGACAACTTGAGTCGAACTTCGGGCGAACGCTGGTGCTGTGAGTATACCCGCCCGTCGCGGCCGGACGGACCGGTAAACGCCGAAAGTTTTCCGCCACCCGGTCAGTCTTCGCAATCCGGGCGATTGTGCGCGGCGTTGCGCCTTTGCGACCTGGGCGGATCGCTCGCCGGCGACCGGCGGATACGCTAAACCCGATGAGTGACGTGTGACCGTCTGGAGTGGCCGAAGTATGTCGAACGCCGAATCCGTGACCGTGCTGACGGACCCGCAGGTGTACCTCGTCGGCAAGCAGGTCGTGCAGACGCCGGAGCTGGAGCGGTTTCTGGGCGATCATGGGGTGAGTTGGAAGTCGGACAGCGAGGTTCCGGCCGAAATTCTGTCCGAAGTGGCCGGAAGAGTCTGTTACCTCTCCTTCGCCCGCCCGCGGCCCGGCGGGAACTCGGTTTACCTGAACCACATCAAGGAAGTCGGCCACGGGTCCGTGTTGGAGCACGGTGTCTGGAACCTGTTGCTGACGGGCCTCAGCCGCAGCCTGACGCACGAACTGGTCCGACACCGCGCGGGGTTCGGATACTGCCTCACCGGCGACACGCTGATCTACAGCGAGCACTGGGACCGGGGCAAGCGGAGCGGGCCGAAGAAGCGGACGCTCCGCAGCCTGTACGAGATGACGAAGACGCACCATGGCCGCTCCCGCGTCAAGCTGCTCCGCCTCCGCTGCCTCGACGAGGCGACGAACACGTTCACCACGGGCAAGGTTCGCGCCCTGGCCTGTTCGGGAACGAAGCCGGTCTTCCGGGTCGAACTCGAAGACGGCAAGGCGATCACTTGTTCCCGCGACCACCGGTTCCTGACGCCGGCCGGCTGGAAGCCGCTGCACGAGGTCGTGAACGGGTTGGAGGTTTCGGTCAGCGGGATCGCGGTCCACGGCCCGCTCACGCACCCGATCGCGACCAACGGGCTGGCCGCGTACAAGGACGCGAACTGGCTACGGACGCAATACGTCGAGCGGAACCTCGAGCAGCGAGAGATCGCCGACCTCGCGGGGGTGACGCACCACACGATCCGGGCGTGGGTCCGCAAGCACGGGCTGCAAAAGCCGGTCGGCTCGTGGACCGTCGGCCGCGAGCCGTGGAACAAGGGGCGGCAGTACACGGCCGGGTGGAAGCACACGGCGGAAACGAAGCGGCTGCTCGGCGACCAGAAGCGCGGCCCGAACAACCCGCACTGGAAGGGTGGCATCACGCCGTACTCCGTCACGGTGCGGCGCGGCGTCACGGAGGTGGCCCCACGGGTGTTGGCGAAGTTCGACTACACCTGTCAGCTCTGCCGCGTCCGCGGGGGCACGCTCGAGATGCACCACGTCCTGCCGATCTGGGCTCGGCCGGACTTGGCGCTCCACGAGACGAACCTCGTTCCCTTGTGCGAGCCGTGTCACCTCAAGGTGAACACCCGCGAGTTGGAATTTGCCGAACGACTCGGCGCGGCCGCGCCCGACCTTCGACGGATCGATCCAGAAACGCGAAAGAAGGGCGGTGGGAATCTGCTCGTCGCCCGGTTCAAGAAAATCGCCTCGGTCACGTATGCCGGGGAGCAGGAGACGTTCGACATCGAGATGGACGGCCCGCACCATAACTTCGTCGCGAACGGGATCGTCACGCACAACTCGCAGCTTTCCCAACGCTACGTGGACGAGTCCGTCGCCGAGTACGTCGAGCCGGACATCATCGCGAACGACCCGGAGTTGCACGCCGTCTGGCTGGACGCCGTGAAGCAGTCGCACGCCGCCTACGTGAAGCTCGCGGAGCTGCTGAACAAGAAGCTCGCGGACCCGGCGGCGGCCACGGCCGCCATGCTCCCGCCGGACGCCGACCGCACCACCCGCCGCAAGTCCGCCCGGCAGGCCGCGCGGAGCGTGCTGCCGAACGCGACGGAGACAAAAATCTTCGTGACGGCCAACGCCCGCGCCCTGCGGCACTTCCTGGAGCAGCGCGGGTCCACCGGGGCGGAGCCGGAGATTCGGAAGCTCGCGAACCGCATGCTCGACGTGCTGGCGACGGACAGCCCGAATTTGTTCGGCGACTACCAGCGGCGGCCGCTGCCGGACGGCACGTTCGAGATCACGACGCCGTATCCGAAGGTGTGATGCCGCCTGCCGTATATAGCCGCCGGCTTGCCGGCGGGGTTTTGCGACTCCAAAACCCCGCCGGCAAGCCGGCGGCTATATAGTTGGGCTCCTCCCGTCGCGCCGCCCGCACGTCACAATCCCACCCCGCGGCACGCCCGCTACACGTCCTGCGACGCGAGCGCAGCGGCCAACGATTACGACCGCACGCCCGCGGACCGCTCCTTCCGGCACGACCGGCGTTCCGATACTCGGGGTAGACGAGCTAGCGGGGTTGTTCGCCGTTCGCCGATCCGCTCGTCGTCGCGAACGCGCGATAGGAACGCGAGCTGCCGCAGCTGCCGGTTCGCCCGAACCGGCCGACGGGACCGACGGAGTCACCCGATCGGCGGCTCGATCAGGAGGGGGCATCATGAGGATGCGCTGGGGTCTTTCGGCCGTGCTCGCGTCGCTGGGGGTCGCCCCGGCCGCGTTCGCCGGCCACTGCGGGACCACGACCTACGGCGGCGGCTGTCCGCCGGCCGCGCCGGGCGGCTGCGAGCCGACCTGCCAGACCGTCCACGACGGCAGCGGCAAGCGGTTCCACACCGGCTACCGCACCGTCACGGAAACCGTGATGAAGCCGGTCACGAAGACCTGCTACCGCGACGAGAAGCAGACCGTCATGCAGACGGTCACCGAGAAGGCGTGCCAGACCGTCACCGAGGTCGTCTGCAAGCCGGTGTGCAAGACGGTCATGAAGGAAGAGGTTTGCGTCAACTACAAGCCGGTCTACGAGACGTGCAACAAGGTCGTCTCCGAGACGGTGAACAAGTGCGTCACCGAGACGACGTACAAGGAGTGCAAGTACACCGTCCACCGGAAGGTGTGCGAGACGCAGTACAAGGAATGCACCTTCACCGTCTGCAAGCCGGTCTGCGAGCAGGTCGTCAAGAAGCAGTGCTTCTTCGTCTGCCGCCCGGTGTGCGAGACGACGTTCAAGGAGTGCCACGAGAAGGTCAACAAGCAAGTGACCGAGTGCGTGATGAAGGACTGCGCGAAGACGGTCTGCCGGCCCGTCACGGAAACCGTCATGAAGGACGTGACGCGGACGGTGTGCGAGAACGTCAGCGAGGTCGTGAACAAGTGCGTCAAGAAGACCGTGTGCGAGCCGGTCGTCGAGTGGAAGTGCGTGACGAAGAAGGTCCCGCAGACGGTGACGGAAACCTACGTCGTGAAGGGCGCGTGCAAGCTCGTCCCGACGTGCGACCCGTGCGCCAGCGGGGCCAACCGCGACGGCTGCGGCAGCTCCGCCCCGTGCGCCAACCCGTGCGCGGACCCCTGTGCCGACCCGTGCGCCGATCCTTGCAAGGACCCGTGCGCCAAGAAGGGCCTGCTCGCCCGACTCTGCGGCAACCGCGACGACGCCAGCCTCGCCGACAAGGTGATGGCCCGGCTCGCGAGCGTCGGCCACTCGGCCGGTAGCGCCGGCGTCCTGGCGAACGGCTGCGGCGGCCCCGGCCTCACCGGCGCGACGCTCGTTCGCGAACCGGACGAGGTGAAGACCCGGCAGGTCACGAAGTACGTCGAGGTCACGGAGAAGGTCCCCGTCACCACGATGGTGAAGAAGACCTACGACGAGAACGTGCCGACGACGGTGACGAAGCAGGTCCGCCGCCAGGTGACGGAGCGCGTCCCGGTGACGACGACGCGGATGGTGAAGGAAACCGTCATCGAGAAGGTCCCGCAGAACGTCGTCCGGAACGTGACGGTGACGGAAGTTCGCCAGGTTCCCGTGACGAACAAGCGGACGGCCTACGGGGCCTACGTCGATGCCGCGAACGCGGCGAAGGCGGCCCCGAACGGCAGCGCCGGCGAAATCCTCGGCAAGAACGCCGCGGGCATCGACGGCAGCGTCCCGACCTACGACGCCGGCGGCAACGGCCGGGTGTTCGTCGAGGGGCTGAAGGTCACGAAGGACGTGGTCGAGAACGTCACCCGGAACGTGAACGTGACCGAGGTTCGCAAGGTCCCGGTTCAGGTCGAGAAGACCGTGGCCGAGGAAGTCGTCAAGAAGGTCCCGGTGACGACGACGAAGACGGTCCCGGTCGTGGTCGAGAAGGTCGTCCCGGTCACCACCTGCAAGATGGTGAAGGTCGAGACGAAGAAGCTCGTGCCGACGAAGGTGACTGAGATGGAGCAACAGACGATTACCAAGCAAGTCCCGGTGATGCTGACGAAGCAAGTGCCGGTGACGAAGACGGTGAAGGTCCCGTACACGACGACGGAGATGGTCCCGACGACGGTGACCCGCAAGGTGCCGGCGGACGACTGCGGCGGGTGCGGGGCGAACGGGGCCGGCAGCCTCGGCAACGCGCTGAAGAACAGCGCCTGCGGCAACGACGCCGCGTGCGGCGACGCCTGCGGCGATCCGTGTGCGACGAAGCGGCCGGTCCGCGACCTGCTCGGCAAGCTGTTCGGCGGCCGCCTGTGCTGCCCGAAGGAAGCGGCCGCGTGCGACGCCTGCCCGCCGGCCGACCCGTGTGCGACGGCCGCGCCGGTCGCGGCCCCGGTGGACGCGGCGAAGAAGATGCCGGAGCCGGCGAAGCTGCCGGAGAAGAAGTAAGGTTCGACCCCCCTCGCGGGGGAAGAAGCGAAACGGCCGCCCGAACGGGCGGCCGTTTTTGTTTTGTTCCCTCCCCCCTTGGGGGGGAGGGTTAGGGAGGGGGGTAACCTCCCTCCCGCTGCGAGGATCGCGTCCGAGGCGGGTAGCTCGGGGGGGGGCGCGCCGCGGCCCCCCCCCCCCCCCGCGCGCGGGCCCGAGACACCCCCCCCCCCCCCACCCCCCCCCCCACCCCCCCCGCG
>NZ_JCABYM010000011.1:0-66655 GCF_059499385.1 Limnoglobus sp.
GCCGGGCTGGGCCGGTAGCCGGTGAACATGTTGTGCGTGCCCCGCTCGTGGGCCGCCTCGCCGTGCGTCATCCCGCGGGCGACGGTGATCTTGTCCGCGATCGCGGCCGTCTTCGGCAGGCACTCGTTGAAGACGGCCCCCTCGATCTTCGTCTGAATCTGCGTCATGTCCCCGCGGTACTCGATCGGGGCGTAGGGCTTCGGGTCCCAGCTCTCCTGGTGGGCCATGCCGCCGGGCATGTAGATGTGGATGCACGCCTCGGCCTTCGGCCCCTTCGTCGCCGCGGTCGGTTCGGCCGCGCCGGCCTGCATCCGGAAGAAGTCGCCGAGCGTCAGGCCGATGCCGCCGACCATGCCGACCTGGAGGAACGTCCGCCGGCCCAGCGGCGACCCCAGGCACTTCTGCTTGTTCGTCACGAGCGATCTCCTGAAGGGGTAGAAATCCGAAACTCGAATCCCGCGGCCGGTTTCGGGCTGCCGGACTTGGACGCGGGTTGTCAGGGGAGAGTTTCCTCGGCGGTCGGGCTACCGGCAGGTCGCGGGCCGAGCGGCGAGTTATTCTAGCGTTCGTCCGGGCTTGCCCGGAGAGGGTGGCGGGGTGTCCAACTTTTATACAGCATAGTAGCCCGCCGGCGACGGGTCAATCATTCGTTCGGGGGAGTTTCTCGCGTCGGGGAAATGCGACGTGCGGGCAATTTGGATCGTGCGGGGACGGGGCGGCCATTTTGCATTTTTTGTTTCCCCCTTTTGGCTCGATCGGGCCATGATGAGCGCGTCCCCAACATTCCGACGGTTTTCTGTCACACCGGCGTCGTTGCCGACAAGTTCATGGTGTCCGACCCCACGGAGGACCGCTTCCGCCATGAGTGCGACCACCCACCCGCCGCCGCACGTCGCGCCGGCCGACGACCCGCTGACCGCGGCCCTCAGCGACCCGGCCACCGAGGAGAAGCTCCGCCGGCACGCCCGCGCCGTCGCGATCAAGAACCCGTTCCTGCGGTTGGAGGTCGATGACATCGTCCAGGCGACGAGGCTCCGGGTCCTGGAACTCCGCGACCGGTTCGACCCCGACCGCTGCCGCGGCGACGTGGGGGGTTGGTTGTATCGCATCCTCGAGCGGGTCGCCCACGAGGAGGTCCGACGCGCCCGGAAGTTGCCCGCCCTGGAGCCGGCCGACCGTACACTTTGGGAGGCGATCGCCCCGGCCCACCCGGCCCCCGGCGACGACCCCGCGGACCGCCGGTTCCTGGCCGAACGATTCCTCGCGAAGCTGCGGCCGGACGACCGGGCCATCATCAAAATGAAGCTGTTCGAGGACCGCGACTTCCTGGAGATCGCGGCCCGGACGAGCCTCACCTACGTGAACGTCCGGGCCAGGTACTACCG
The DNA here is from genome assembly GCF_059499385.1 of Limnoglobus sp. Classification (NCBI taxonomy): domain Bacteria; kingdom Pseudomonadati; phylum Planctomycetota; class Planctomycetia; order Gemmatales; family Gemmataceae; genus Limnoglobus; species Limnoglobus sp. Next base: position 1,386 of record NZ_JCABYM010000011.1, read on the forward strand.
GGCGATCAACGAGCTGAAGGCCCACGCCGCCCCCGACAAGGAGGACCGGTCATGACCCCGAACGACCGCCGCCTTTGGATCGACGTGACGGCCGCCCGCTACCTGGAAGCCGTCGAGCGGGAGGACTTCGCCGCGCAAGACGAACTGTGGCTGCTCGCTGCGGCCGACCCGGACCTGGAAGCCGCGTTCCACGAGATTCACGCCCTCATCATCGAGGAAGAACAGGAGCGGACGACCGCCGCCGTCGCCGCGGCCGTCGAGCAGCACCTGCCGGCCGCGCGGGTCGTGCAACCCGCGGCCGGCCCGGTCACGTTCGCGGACGTGGCGGACGAACTCTTCCGCGCCCCGCCCGGCGGCGTCCCGACGGACGGGTGGCGGCTCAACGACGCCCTGCGAAGTTCCGACGAGCCGCTGCCCCGCGAGTTGGGGCTGACGGCGCTCATCGAGTTCGCCGAAAAGAAGTTCGGCGTCGCCCCGCGGGAGTACTGGAAGGCGTTCCGCGAGGCGGCCCTGACGGTGCGGATGCGGGCGAACACGCTCGCGGCCGATTACCAACTCGCCGCCCGCCGCGGCCCGAAGCCGGAGGACCCGACGTGATCGCCACGGAAGTCGCCCGCCTCCGGGTGAAGTGCAAGTTGCCGGTCGATCCGACCCGCCGCGGGCCGGTCCTGCTGAGCCAGTTCTTCGAGGAACTGAACCTCAACCACGTCGCGCTGCCGAACCTGTCGTGCGGGGCGGTGACGGCGTTCCTTCAAACGAAGGGGATGCCGGTCGGCCCGGTCGGCGAGCCGGCGTCCCCGCTGGCCGGCTGCCTGTACTGGGTCGCGGACGACGGGTGGGCGTTCGTGACGGCGGACGACATCCTGCCCCGCCGCCGGTTCACCGCGGCCCACGAACTCGGCCACGCCGTCTTGCACCGGGACGTGATGGGCGACTTCATCGCCGACGCTTCCATCAGTGAGACGGACGACGCCGAGGGCCAGCGGGAACGCGAGGCGAACCGGTTCGCCGCCGAGTTGCTCATGCCGGAGGAGGTCTGCCGGGCGCGGGAGGAAGAGATGCGGGCCGAGTACAAGGTCGAGAAATGCCCGCGGCTGGTGCTGGCGAACCGGCTGGCGAGCGAGCTGCTCGTCAGCCGGCAGGCGGCGCAGTTCCGGCTGAAGACGCTGGGGGTGGGCCATGAGTGACCCCGTCGCCCGGTTCCTCCGCGAGTACGGCGCGTCGGCCGTCGGCGCGACGCCGCCCCAGCCGAACATCCCAGTGGATGAAGAGGGGGAGGAACAGAAGGCCGTCATCGACCGGCAGTTTGAAGTGAATGAAGACGCCTGGCAACCGCAGACGGTCAGCGAGGCCCCGGCGAAGGGCGGCGAGTTCCCGGTCCGGTTCATCGACGGGTCGCACTTCGGCCAGCCGGTCCTCTGCCTCGAGACGCGGCCGGACGGCTACCGCATCCCGATGTACCTCGCGGAGGTCGGGGCGGTCGCCCTGCGCACCGTGGACCGCCACTTCGAGCGGGAGTTCGCGGCCGTCGAGCGGGTGCTGTCGTTCTACGCCGACCCGTTCCCGTGGGAGCAGGTCGAGGAGTTCGCGGCCGCGGTCGCCAACAAGCCGGAACTCGACCTCCGGCTCGTCCCCGCGAACCGGCCGGAGGGGAAGTACAGCCCGTTCGACTACGAGCTGATGCGGACGCAGGCGTACAACCGCGCCCAGAAGGAGATGCAGTACCTCGAGCGGCTGGCGCTGGCCGCGGACCGGACCGTGCCGACGCTGATCGACGGCCCGCTCGACGACGTGGTCGGCAACCCGGACCCGGCATCGCCGCTGTTGATCGGCATCACGAAGCGGCAGTTCGGCTCGTACCTGCACGCCCACGGCTACCGGACGCTCTACGCCCTGCGGCCGGGCCAGCGGTCGCCGGTCGTCCGCATCAATCGGCCGGGCAGCCCGGAGGTGGCGACGTGGTTCCTGAAGCTCGCCGGCGGGCCGCAGCTCGCCCCGAACTGGGGGTACGTCCGCGTCGAGGTTCCGTGGGGGCAGTTCGAGAAGCAGTTCGGCGGCGACTTCGGGTTCGTCAACCGCCTGTCCCGGTGGCTGATCGACGCCCGCTGCCGGACGGACAGTTACGCCCGGATGCCGGTGTCGCTCGACCCGATCGTCCGGGCCGAGGACGCGCTCAAGCCGCTGTTCACGCCGCTGCAACTGCTCGTCAACCGCCTGTACCGGCAGGCCGGGTTGTTTCGGAGGAACGAATCGTGAGTCGGACCGCCCTCGGCCGCGTGGCCGCCCCGCCGGAGCACGAGTCCACCAGCGGCGTCTTCTACTTCTGGGTGGACCGCGCCCAGGCCGTCGAGCGGACGCAGATCGTCACCACGAAGAGCACCGTCGGCCCCCGCGAGGTCGAGTTCGTCGGCATCGTGCAGGAAGTTTACCGCCGCAGCCGCCAGAAGGACGTCGGCGAGGAGGCCGCCCGGTTCGACGGCCGCACGGCCGAGAAGCCGCCGTTCGACTCCGAGGGCGTGACCTACGCCGAGGTCGCGATCTTGCGGACGGAGCCGGTCGCGCACACGCCGCCGACGGAGGAGAGCGAGGTCTTCCTCGGCGACGCGGCGGCCGCCCGCAAGGGGTACGGCATCGACAAGATGAAGCAACCGCTGTCCGTCGGCCTCCTCCGCAACGGCGGCGACAACCAGTTCGCCGGGCACGCCGTCCTCGACCTCGCGTTCCTCCTCGGCGAGAACGGCGGCCACCTGAACGTCAACGGCATCGCCGGCCTCGGCACGAAATCGACGCTGCTCCTCACGATGAACTGGCTGCTCCTCCGCCACGTCCGCCGGCTGAAGCAAGCCTTCCCGTCCGCGCCGGACCGCCTCCAGGTCGTGCCGGTCGTGTTCAACGTGAAGAACTTCGACCTGTTCTTCATTGACCGGTGGAACCGGGAGTTCAAGAAGGACGAGAACGCCCACCGCGGGGATTGGCGGACGATGGGCGTGGACGACCCCGCCCCGTTCGCGAAGCCGGAGTTCTTCGCCCCGCAGGCGCGCGAGGAGACGACGCCGATCCGGACGGGCGGTCGAACGACGGACGTGCAGGCGTACAGTTGGTCGCTGTCCGACATCATCGAGCAAGGGCTATTCAAGTTCCTGTTCTCCGAGGACGAGATCGGGACCGCGAACCTCGGCGGGTTGGTCGGCGAGGTCGAGGAATGGCTGACGAGCGGCACGGCCGACGACCCGCGATTGAGAACGACGGGCGACGCGCCCAAAACCTTCGACGAACTCCTGGAATGGTTCAAGGAGGTCAAGAAAGGGAAAAGCCTGTTCGAGGATTTCCTACCCGGAACGAAGGGGAGTTTTTTCCGGCGGTTGAAGTACATCGTTCAGGAAGGCAACGGCGTCCTCCGCCGGTCGGACCCGAAGGGCAAGCCGTTGAAGATTCCGCAGGCCGGGGTGGAATCGCCGATGGTCATCGACCTGTACGGCCTGCACGCCACGCCGAGCCTCCAGCGGTTCGTCGTCGCGGCCGTGTTCCACCGCATCCAACAGACGCAGTCGGCCAAGCAGGTGAAGAACCTGAAGTACCTCATCACGCTCGACGAGCTGAACCGGTTCGCGCCGAAGGACAGCTCCGACCCGATCACGCAGAAGCTGGAGACGGTCGCGTCCGAGGGCCGCAGCCAGGGGATCATCCTGTTCGGGGCGCAACAGCAGGCGAGCCTGGTGAAGCCGCGGGTGATCGAGAACGCGGCGGTGCGGGCCGTCGGCCGCAGCGGGACGCTGGAGTTGGGCGCGGACGTGTGGAAGTTCCTGAACCACTCGGCGCGGTCGGCGGCGGCGCAGCTGCAGCCGGACGAGAAGCTGCTGTACCAGCCGAGCTTCCGCGAGCCGATGTTGGCGAAGGTCCCGTTCCCGCCGTTCGCGCTGTCGGAGAACGACGCCGAGCCGCCGACGGCCCGCGGCGGCGGCGACCAGGGCGTGCCGCCGGCGTCGGCGGCCGATTTGGATGCGTTCTGAGATTATTGCGTCACACGTCGGGCGGCGGGTGCAAGAACATGATGCCCACGCCGCGACTTCTTGTCCCCTCCCCCCTTGAGGGGGAGGGTTAGGGTGGGGGGAAAAAGCGTCACCGAGGGATCGAACGCCCCTCCCGTGCGCGACCGTCTTTACCCCCCACCCTAACCCTCCCCCTCAAGGGGGGAGGGTACAAATCCAAGAACCGCGGCGAACTGCCGAAGGGATTCCGACCATGCGCATCATCCACACCGCCGACTGGCACCTGTGCGACAAGCTCGGCCGCCTCGACCGCACCGCCGACCTGCAATCGCGGGTCGAGGTCGTGGCCAAACTGTGCGACGAGCACGCCGCGGACGTGCTGCTCATCGCCGGGGACGTGTTCAGCGAACAGGCGTCCGTCGAAGAAATGACCCGCGCCCTGGAACACGTCCGCAAGACGTTCACGCCGTTTTTCGCCCGCGGCGGCACGATCCTGGCCGTCACCGGCAACCACGACCGGGACGGCCGCATCAACATGGTCCGGGCCGGCATGACGCTCGCCGCCCCGACGGCCGGCGCGGACGGCACGCTCCCGCCCGGCCGCATGTACCTGCTCAACGGCCGGGCCGTCGCCACCCTGAAGTCCGCGGCCGGGAACCGCGTGCAGTTCGTCCTCGTGCCGTACCCGTTCGCCAGCCGGTACGAGCTGGACGCGGCCGGGTACAAGACGAAGGAGGAGGAATCGCGGCTCCTCCACTCGATGGTCGCGGCGTGGATTCAGCAGGACGCGGCGAAGAAGCTCGACCACGCGCTGCCGACGGTGATGGCCGCGCACCTGCACGTCCGCGGGTCCGAGGTGCATTCGCTGTACAAGATGACGGACCGCGACGACATCCTGTTCGACTTCGCGGACCTAAACCCCGGCTGGGCCTACGTCGCCCTCGGGCACATTCACAAGCCGCAGGCGCTCGGCGGGGCCGACAACGTCCGCTACCCCGGCAGCCTCGACCGGCTGGCGTTCGACGACAAACATGACCCCGGCGTGCTGTTTCTGGAAATCGATGGCGCGAATGCGGTGATACCGACGTGGCTGCCGATTCCTGGCACGCCGTTTTATGACATTCCCCTCAAAGACCCGGACGCTGAGCTGCCGACCCTTGCGGAAAAACACCAGGACCGCGAGACGGCCATCGTGCGGTTCACCGTGTCGCCGCCGACGGCGATGAGTCGCGACGAGGTCGCGCGGCAACTCCGGCAGTTGTTCCCGCGGTGGCACGCCATCGCGTGGGCCGACGCCGACGTGCCGACGGACGCGCCGGCGAAGTTCTCGCCCCGCGCCGGGTTCGAAACGACGGTGCGCGATTACCTGACCGAACAACTCGCCGGCGACCCGGACCGCGACGCGGTGCTGGCCCTCGCCGAGACATATTTGAAAGCCGCGGGTGACGCATGATCCCGAAGAAGGTGACGCTGGAAAACTTCCTGAGCTTCGGCGAGAAGCAGGTGATCGCGTTCGACGACGACGAGCCGCTGTGGGTCGTCGGCGGGCCGAACGGCGTCGGCAAGTCGGCCGTGTTCGACGCCATCACGTTCTGCCTGTTCGGCGCGCACCGCGGCGGACAGCAGCACCCGGACAAGCTCGTGCGGCACGGCGAGAACGGGTTCACCGTGCAGTTCGAGTTCGAGTTCAACGGGATCGACTACCGGATCACGCGGAACACCAAAATCGACGGCCGGCCGACGGCCCGTGTCGAGCAGCGCACGGGCGAAGCATGGAAGGCCATCACCGGGGTGAACTCTGTTGCAGAGGCTAAAAAATGGTCCGAGCTACTGCTCGGCATGGGATACGATGCGTTCCAAACTTCTGTGTTGCTCGGACAAGGCAAGGCGGACGAGATGTTAGCGGCCGGGGGGACCAAGCGCCTCGAGATACTGAAAAAGATCATCGCGGCCGAGCGGTACAAGAAGCTGTCCGACGACGTTCACAAGGACGCGGCGAAGAAGGAGGCCGAGTTGGACCGGCTGCTCGCGCAGCGCGAAACGACGCCGGAGGTGACGGACGCGCAACTGGCCGAGGCGGCGCTAGCGTGCGACGGCGCGAAGGAAGCGAAGGGCCGGGCGGAGGCGGAGAAGGACGCCGCGGCCGAACGTGTGACGCTCGCGAAACAGTGGGCCGAACACGAGGACGCGCGGCGGAAGTTGGAGGCGAAGCTGGCCGACGCGACGGCACGGGCGAAGGACGCGGACCGGATTCGGGCGGACCACGACCGGCTCACGGAACTGGCCCGCGTGCTGCCGACGCTGGAGAAGTTCGTCCCGCTCCGCGACGCGCGGCCGGCGGCGGAGGTGTCGTCGAGGAAGCTCCGCGAGGACCACCGGGCGGCGGCCGAATCGTTGGAGGAATTGAAGAACCAGATCGACGGGTTGAAGCTCGTTATCGAGGAGCATCGCGCCGCCGCGTCCGACCACGCGCGGGCCGCGAAATCGCTCCACGACGGCATCGAAGCGAAGGGAAAGCTGCTGACCGCCGCCGAGGAGATCGCGGCGCTCGACCGGCAGGTGGCCGCGTTCGACCCAACGCTCGACTCGCAGGCCGGGGAGTTGCGGTCAAAACTCGCCGCGGCGACGGGGGCCGAGCAGCGCGCCCGCGACGCAAAGACGGAAGCCGAGACGCTGTTGAAGCAGGCGGAGAAGGAGCAGAAGCAGTTCGCGACGGTGGCGGTCGGCGTCGAGTGCGCGCGGTGCGGCCAGGTCGTTTCCGAGGACCACGCGGCGAAGGAACGGGCCGACATCGCCGACCGAGTTCGCCGACACGCCGCCGACTTCGCCCGCGCCGAAAAGGACTGGAAAACGGCCGGCGACGCCATCACGAAAGCGACGACAGCTCAGGCCGTCCTCACCACGACGATCCAGAATCGCGACGCGGCGAAGCAGCAACTCGCACTCCAGCGGAAGAACCTGGCCGCGTTCGGCGGCACGGCGGACGCCGCGGCCCTGGGGGCCGAGCTGACGGCGGCCGACGCCGACGCGACGCGGCTGGAAAAACTCGCGGCCGAGGAACGGGCGAAGCAGACGAAACAAGCCGACGCGCTGAAGCTCGCCGACCCGAAGGTCGCCCCACTGGAGAAAAAGGTCCGCGATCTGGCGGCCGCGGTTCAGAAGGCCGAGACGAATCAAGCAGCCGACGCCGCGACCCTCGCCACCCTCGCCGGACAACTTTCCGACGAGTGGGTCGCCACAACCGCGGCACAACTTCAAGACTTCATCAGCGAACGGCAGCAACTCGCGACGGGCGGGGTCGCGGAGCGGTTCCGGCAGTGGCAAGAGGACGCCGCCCGCCGCGACGAGTGGGACGCGCAGCTCCGCGACGGCGCGGCGAAGGCCGCCGCCATCCCGGAGGCGGCCCGCGTCCCGGTCGCGGAGGCCGAGCGGCGGCAGCAGGCCGCGGCCGAAGTCGCGAAGCAAGCCGACACTGCCTTCGGCATCGCCCGCGACGCGCTCCGCGACCTCACACAGCAGGCGGATGACTTCGTGAAGTTGAAGATGCAGATCGCCGCGGCCGAGGCTACCACCCGCGTTCACAAGCGGCTCGACGAGCTGCTCGGCAAGAAGGGGCTGCAACGGGAGCTGGTCCGCACGGCCGAGGCGGAGATCGTCCGGCTGGCGAACGACACCGTCCGCAACCTGTCGGACGGCGACCTGTCGATCGAACTCGATCACGCCGACGACGGGCCGGACGAGGCGTTCGCCCTGCGGGTGCGGCGGGACGGGTCGCCGCCGATCGACGTGAGCTACCTGTCCGGCAGCCAGAAGTTCCGGGTGGCGGTGGCCGTCGCGCTGGCCGTCGGCCGGTTCGCCGCCGGGCAGGCCCGGCCGCTGGAGTGCGTCATCATCGACGAGGGGTTCGGCAGCCTCGACAAGGACGGCCTGCGGGCGACGGCCGACGAGCTGAACAAGCTGAAGCGGGACCTGAAGCGGATCATCCTGGTGTCGCACCAGGAGGACTTCACGGAGTCGTTCCCGGTCCGGTACGTCCTGCGGAAGGGCGAGCAGGGCACGACGGCGGAGAAGGTGCGGCGATAGTCTTGTGGAACCCGGAGCGGAAGCGACGGGGTGCGGGACCAGCACCCCATCGCTTCCGCTCCGTGTCCCACAATTGTTGCCGTCACCCGCGGACGTGGCCGTCGCCGGTGACGACGTACTTGTACGTCGTCAGCTCCCGCAGGCCGCACGGGCCGCGGGCGTGGAACTTGTCCGTGCTAATCCCGATCTCCGCCCCCAGGCCCAGCTCGAACCCGTCGTTGAACCGCGTGCTCGCGTTCACCATCACGGCCGCCGCATCGACTTCCGCCACGAACCGCCGACTCGCCGCCAAGTCCGCTGTCACAATCGCGTCCGTGTGCTTCGACCCGTACCGGTTGATGTGCTCGATCGCGGCGGACAAATCGGGGACGATCTTCATCGCGATGATATGGTCCAGGAACTCGGCCGCGTAGTCGGCCTCCGTCGCGGGCACGGCGTCCGGGACGAACCGCCGCGTCTCGTCGCACGCCCGCACCTCGACCTTCTTCGCCCGCAGCGCCTCGACGATCCGCCCCGCGAACCGCTCCGCGATCCCGGCGTGAACGAGCAAGCTCTCGGCCGCGTTGCACACGCCGGTCCGCTGCGTCTTCGAGTTGACGACGATCCGCTCGGCCATGTCCAGGTCGGCGGCCCGGTCCACGTAGACGTGGCAATTGCCCAGGTAGTGCTTCAGCACCGGCATCGTCGCCTCGGCCGCGACCCGGCGGATCAGGCTCTCGCCGCCGCGGGGGATGACGAGGTCGATCAGCTCGCTCAGCTTCAAGAAGTGGCCGACGGCGTCGCGGTCGGTCGTCGTCACCAGCTGCACCGCGTCGCGGGGCAGCCCGTGGTTGGGCAGCTCGTTCGCGAGCAGTTCGTGCAGCGCGGCGTTGGAGTGCAGACTCTCCTTGCCGCCGCGGAGGATGACGGCGTTGCCGGACTTGACGCACAGCCCGGCGGCGTCCGCGGTAACGTTCGGCCGCGACTCGTACAGGAAGAAGATGACGCCGAGTGGCACGCCGACCTTCAGGACTTGCAGGCCGTTCGGCCGGACGCCGCCCTCGCGGACCTCGCCCACGGGGTCGGGCAGCGCCGCGATCTGCCGCAGCCCGTCGGCGGCGGCGGCGATGCGGGCCGGGGTGAGCGTGAGCCGGTCGATGCTCGCGGCCGACAGGCCGTAGCCGGGGGCGGCGGCCACGTCCTTCGCGTTCGCGGCGAGGACGGTGGCGGCTTCCTTCTGAAGGCGGTCGGACGCGGCGCGGAGCCAGGCGTTCTTGCGGTCGGCGGTGGCCGTCGCGAGGGCCGTCGCCGCCGCGCGGGCGGCGCGGGCGGTGGCCGTGCAGGAGTCGGAGAGTGTCATGTTGGAAATATAGCGGTGGGCTTGCCCACCGTGCGGGTTCGAGTCTTCGAGAACCCGCACCGCCTGCCTCCCACGGGGACGCTCCTCCCATCGGGATCAGCTTTCCGCGGGAGGAACGTCCTGCGGCCTCGAAGACTCGGCCGCACGGTGGGCAAGCCCACCGCTATATGTCAGTTCATACAGCCGAACGGCGTCCACGGTCTCACGGACATCGTGGACCCGCAAGATGTTCGCGCCGCCGGTCGCCATGCCGAAGCACGCCAGCGCCAGGGACCCGGCCACGCGATTCGCAATCGGGTCGGCCGTCCCGCTGCGGCCGACGGCCTTGCTGATGAACCCCTTCCGCGACACGCCGAGCGTCAGCGGCCGACCCGCCAACTCGCCGGTACAGATGTGATTCAATTTCGCCAGGAGTTGCAGGTTCTGCTCGACCGTCTTGCCGAACCCGATACCCGGGTCGGGGGAAATGGTCTCGGGGTCGATGCCGAAGTCGGTCAGCTCGCGGAACCGTTGCTTCAAGTAGTCCGACACCTCCCGCACCACGTCCGCATATTGCGGGTTCACCTGCATCGTCGCCGGTGTCCCCTGCATGTGCATGACGATCAGCCCGGCCCCGGCCGCCTTCGCCACGGCCGGCATGTCCGGGTCGCGGAGGCCCGTCACGTCGTTGATGACGACCGCTCCGGCGTCGAGCGCCGGCCGCGCGACTTCGGCCTTGCTCGTGTCCACCGAGATCGGCACGGGGTGCTGCCGCATCACCTCGCGGATGACGGGAACGACGCGGCGCAGCTCCTCCTCGACGGGGACGGGCTGCGACCCCGGCCGGGTGGACTCGCCGCCGATGTCCAACAGGTCCGCGCCGTCGGCGATGAGCTTCAGCGCGTGCTCGACGGGGGAGTACGTGCCGCCGTCCGAGAAGCTGTCCGGCGTGGCGTTGACGATGCCGAGGACGAGCGGCCGGACGCCGATCGCGAACCGGTGCTGCCGGCACGCCCAAACGCGGGGGGTCATTGCTTCCACTGGAACTTCTCGAAGAACGCCTTCGCCTCGGCGTCGTCGTCCTTCAACTCGGTCTCGGCCATGACGGACAGCGCGACCGTCTTGCCCTTCCCGACCTGCGCCTGGCGGGTGACCACCCACTTGTTGCTCTTGGGGTCGTGGAGGGTGAAGTGCATGCCGTGCAGCCCGCCGTGGGAGAACGGGTTCTTGGCCACGATCTTCGACCCGGACACCTTCGCCACCTGCTCGATGGCGGCGTCCATGTTCGGGTTCACCGGCATGCCCGGCGGGATGGTCGTGACCACGACGAAGAAGTTCTTCCCCCCGCGCGCCCCGCTCCACCCGGTCAGTTGAATCTTGAACGCGGTCATCATGTCCTTGGCCATCTTGACCTCTTCCTCCGTCGCGTTCGCCTTCTGCGTCTGGCGGATCAGGGAATCCAGGTCCAGGTCCGTCGGCGCGGCGTCCGGGAAGGCGGTCGAGAACGATCCGTCCGGGGCGTTGAACGCCACCCAGTTGACACCCTTCGGCCCGCCACCGCCGCCACCGCCGGTCCCGCTGGAACTGTCTCCGCTGAACGCGAAGTACGCCCCGCCCGCGGCGAGTAACAGCAGCAGCACGCCGCCGCCGATCAGCAGCGGCAGCGGCGGACCGCCCTTCTTCGTCGCCTTGCCCTTCCCCTTCTTCCGCGGGCGGTCGTCGTCGTCCTCCTCGTCGTCCTCGTCCCGGCGGGACTTCCGCCGCGGGCGCTCGTCCTCGTCGTCCTCGGAAGCAGCGATCCGGCGGGAGGACTTCTTCGCGGGTCGCTCCTCGTCTTCGTCGTCCTCGTCGCGCCGCCGGGCCGACTTCCGCGGCGGGCGTTCGTCTTCCTCCTCGTCTTCCTCCTCGCGGCCGGACGGCTTCTTCACGGGCCGTTCGTCCTCTTCCTCCGGCGGCTGCTTCCGCGGCGGCGGGACGGCGGACGGCCCCGACCCGCCGGGCAGCAGCATGGTCGCGGCGCACTTCGGGCACTTGGCCTTCTTGCCGGCCGCCTCGTCCGGCGCGGTCACCCGCATCGAGCACTTCGGGCACAGGACGGAGATGGGCATGGCGGGACTCGCTTCCGGTTCGGGGCGAAGACTGACTTCCGAAGTCCGGCTTCGACTTCGGAAGTCGAACGCCGCAATCGCGGTCGCGGGGTCGGCAACCGCCCCCTTCCCCTCGACTTCCGAAGTCGAAGCCGGACTTCGGAAGTCTGCTCGCTAGTCCCGCGGCGGACTCTTGCGGGGGATCGGCGGCGGCGGGGCCTCGCCCTCACGAACGGCGACCGGCTTGCCGTTCACGCGGGTCAGGTAGTCGGTCGCATCGACCTGCTTCTTCCGCCGGGCGTTCGGCTTCTTCCCCTTTTTGGAGTTCGTCACCACCGGGGCGGCCTTTGCCACGCCGGGACTCGACGCCGGTTTCGCGGCGGCGGGGGTCGCGGCCGGCGGCGGGTCGTCGTCCACGACCTCGGCGACGGCCAGCGGTTCCTCCTCGACGACCTCGAACCCGTCGGCCGCGTTCGGGTCCGGGATGACGAACCCGGTCTTGCACTTCGGGCAGGCCACCCGCTTGCCGATGAGGTTGTCCGGGGCGTTCATCTTCGCCCCGCAGCCGGAGCAGGTCACTGGAACGGGCATGGTCGTCCTCGGTCGGAATGCCGGTATGGTAGCCGACCGCGAACCCCCGGTGGAAAAAATTGCATTCCGCCGCAACCCGGCGGGTTCGGAGCGTCCAAAGTTGTCGTCCTGCCGTCGCAACGGCGAGCGTCACGGCGTGAGCGTGACGTGTCTCGAAACCGCAACGACCGGCTTCGTAGAACCCTGAGCGGAAGCGACGGGGTGGAGGCGCTTCACCCCGTCGCTTCCGCTCAGGGTTCTACAAGGCGTGACCGCCTGTCCCGCGTGGGACGAGACACGTCACGCTCACGCCGTGACGCTCGCCGTTGCGCGGCGGGGTAGCCGTGGTGGTTCGGGACGAGATATGAGGAGAACGGCCCGGCCCGTTTTCGGTTCGCGCTCTCGGATTTGGACGGTGGGACCGATATAACATCTGAACCGGCTTTCTCACCAAAATTACTTCCCGGAGTCGGTCCCGTTTCCGCCGACTATCCGATACGTTTGAGGTTCAGGAATGGCTTCTCCCACCAGTTCCGCCGGGGGGTCCGCCCCGGCTCAGGTTGCCGCCACCCGTAACGCCACGCATACCGTCCAAGAGGTCGAGTCGATCACCATCCGGTTCGCCGGCGACTCCGGCGACGGCATGCAGCTCGCCGGCACGCGGTTCACCGACACCGCCGCCGTCCTCGGCAACGACATCGCCACGTTCCCCGACTTCCCGGCCGAAATCCGCGCCCCGGCCGGCACGCTCGCCGGCGTCTCCGGGTTCCAGGTCCACTTCTCCAGCCAGGACATCCACACCCCCGGCGACGTGCTCGACGCCCTCGTCGTCATGAACCCGGCCGCCCTCAAGACGAACCTCCGGGACCTCAAGAAAGAGGGCATCCTGATCGTCAACACGGACGCCTTCGCCCAGACCGACCTCGACAAGGCGAAGTACAAGACGAACCCGCTGGAAGACGGGTCGCTGGCCGGCTACCGCGTCGTCCGCGTCGCGGTGTCGAAGCTGAACAAGGAGGCGGTCAAGGACTGCGGCCTCAGCCCCCGCGAGCAGGACCGGTGCAAGAACTTCTTCGCCCTCGGCCTCGTGTACTGGCTGTACGAGCGGCCGCTGGAGGCGACGCTCAAGTGGCTGAAGGACAAGTTCGGCAAGAAGGCCGACCACAAGCCGGTGCTGGACGCGAACACGGCGGCGCTGAAGGCCGGGTACAACTACGGCGAGACGGTCGAACTGCTGCCGGTCCAGTACAAGGTGGCGAAGGCGAAGATCGCGCCGGGCAAGTACCGCAAGATCACCGGGAACGAGGCGCTCGCGATTGGTCTGGTGGCCGCCAGCCACGCCGCGAACAAGACGCTCGTGTACTCCGGCTACCCGATCACCCCGGCGAGTTCCGTCCTCGAAGACCTGAGCCAGCCGGAGATGCGGCGGCACGGCGTCAAGACGCTGCAGGCCGAGGACGAGATCGCGGCCATCGGCGTCGCCCTCGGCGCGAGCTTCGGCGGCGCGATCGGCGTCACCGGGACGAGCGGCCCCGGCATCTGTCTGAAGAGTGAGGCCATCAACCTCGCGGTGATGACCGAACTGCCGCTCGTCATCCTCGACATCCAGCGGGGCGGCCCCAGCACCGGGCTGCCGACGAAGACGGAGCAGGCGGACCTGTTGCAAGCGATGTTCGGGCGCAACGGCGAGTCGCCGGTCGCGATTCTCGCCCCGCAGTCGCCGGTGGACTGCTTCGACATCGCCTACGAGGCCGTGCAGGTGGCGACGCGGTTCATGTGCCCGGTGTTCGTGCTGTCCGACGGGTACATCGCCAACGGGTCGGAGCCGTGGAAGATCCCCGACGTGGCGAAGCTGCCGAAGATCGAGATCGTCCACGCGACGAAGCCGAACGGCGAGGGGCTGAACGGCCAGGTCCACGAGAGCGGCGAAGGGGAAGGCGGCGGGGCCGGCAAGTTCCTGCCGTACAAGCGGGACCAGTACCTGTCCCGGCCGTGGGCGATCCCCGGCACGCCGGGGCTGGAGCACCGCATCGGCGGCATCGAGAAGCAGGACGTGACCGGCAACATCAACTACGAGCCGGCCAACCACGAGCACATGGTCCACACCCGGTGGAAGAAGATCGAGAACATCGCCCAGACGATCCCGGAGTTGGAGGTCCTCGGCGACGCCGACGCCGACCTGCTGGTGATCGGCTGGGGCGGCACCTACGGCAGCATCACGACGGCCGTGGAGCGCGTTCGGAAGAGCGGCAAGAAGGTGGCGCAGGCGCACTTCCGCTACCTGAACCCGATGCCGAAGAACACGGAAGCGGTGCTGAAGAAGTACAAGAAGATTCTGGTCCCCGAGTTGAACAGCGGCCAACTCTGCTGGCTACTCCGCGCGAAATACCTGGCCCCGGCGGAGGGCTACAACAAAGTGCAGGGGCGGCCGTTCCTGGTGAGCGAGATCGAGGCAGCGATTTTTTCCGCGCTCTAAGCCCGGCGAACGGCACGGCGTAAGCGTGCCGGTAGTTCGCCGGACACCGGCACGCTTACGCCGTGCCGTTCGCCAAAACCTCCAACCCGAAACCCGATTCCAATGGCTGCTACCACCCTCCCGACCCTGACCGCGAAAGAGCTGACCACGGACCAGGAGGTCCGCTGGTGCCCCGGCTGCGGCGACTACTCCATCCTCGCCCAGATGAAGAAGGCGCTCGCCACCGTCGGCGTGCCCCGCGAGAAGATGGTGTTCGTCTCCGGCATCGGCTGCTCCAGCCGGTTCCCGTACTACATGAACACCTACGGATTCCACACCATCCACGGCCGCGCCCCCACGGTCGCGACCGGCCTGCGGCTGGCCAACCCGGACCTGCAAATCTGGGTCGTCACCGGCGACGGCGACGGCCTGAGCATCGGCGGCAACCACTTGCTCCACGCCCTCCGCCGCAACATCGACCTGAAAATCCTGCTGTTCAACAACGAGATTTACGGCCTCACGAAGGGCCAGTACTCGCCGACGAGCCGGACCGGGACGCCGTCGAAGACGAGCAAGACCGGCTCGCTGGAAACGCCGATCCGGCCGCTGACGATCGCCATCGCGTCGGAGGCCACGTTCGTCGCCCGGACCGTGGACGTGGACGTGAAGCACCTGACGGACACGCTCCAGAAGGCGGCCGCCCACAAGGGGGCGGCGTTCGTGGAGATTTACCAGAACTGCAAGATCTTCAACGACGAGGTGTGGGCCTACGCGACGGACAAGAGCGTGAAGGCGGACAACCTGCTGTACGTGGAGCACGGCAAGCCGATGATCTTCGGCAAGGACCGGAACAAGGGCATCCGGCTGAACGGCCTGACGCCGGAGGTGGTGGAGGTCGGCAAGGACTGCCAGATCGACGACCTGCTGGTCCACGACGAGAAGACGGAGGACCCGACGCTGGCGACGCTCTTGAGCCGGATGGTCGGGCCGAAGTTCCCGGAGGTGCTGGGGACGTACCGGTCGTTCCGCAAGCCGTGCTACGAGGAGCTGCTGGAGGCGCAGATCGCGGAGAACGTGGCGAAGAAGGGCAAGGGCGTGGTCGCCGACCTGTTCAAGGCCGAGGACGTGTGGACGGTGGAGTGACGTGCCGCCGCCACCGCCGCCACCGCCACGGGTGGCCCCCCGTGGCGGAATGGCCACCTGGGTTGACGCGACCGGTATAATGATAATTCGTACACTCAGTCCGGCACGCCCGCGACCTCGCCACCGCCGCCGATGGCCGACGACGCATGACGGGGTTCGGGCTGAACGTCCCCCCGGCTCGCCGGGAGTGCGGTCAAGGTTTTTCGGGCTTCGCGGCCGGCGGGTCGGCGGCGGGTGCCGGCTTCGCGGTCGTCTCCGGGAGCCCCGCCTTCAGCTTCGCGCACCGCGCGATCACGTCCCGGTTGCGGACGCGCTTCCAGTTGGCCTGCTCGAGTTGGTAGACAAGGTTGCTCAAGGTCTGCCGGCCCCGCTCGGTTTTGATCAGCCCCGCGGCCGCCGTTTCGAGGTGGTCCATCGAGGCCACCAACATGTCCTCCCGCCCCACGAACGCCCATAGGACTGACGGGGGGACCCAACTCTTGGGATAGCTCAGGGCGCACTCGACGCAGAGGTCCAACAGCGGCCCCACCGCCTCGGCCGGGTACTGGCCCAGCGCCCGCTCCATGGGACAGAGGGTGGACGGCAACGTCGAGCGTCGGGCGTACATCATTTCCGTAGTGGGAAACGTCAGGACCGACAGCGGCGAGGTCAGGGCCAACGCCCGTAGGCAGGCCGCGGAGCGGTGCTGGACGACCAGCCCCAGCACCTCTTGCACGGCCTCCACATCCGGCTTGGAACTCGTTCTGCTGAGGTGCGCGAGTTTTTTCCCGTCGCCGGTCAACTTGCCGTAGTAGTGGTAGACGTTCCACACCAGCAGGGAATCGACGTACGCCCGCCAGTGGCGGAGGGCCGGTCCCCGGAAGGCGTTGCCGTCGCAGAGTTGGAGCATGACGCCCGCCGGCAACCGGTTGCTGGCGAGCGCCCGGTCGCCGGGGGCGTTCAGCCCGGGCGCGGTCAGGAGCACGGCGAAGCACGCGACCATGAAGAACTCCTCACGTCGTCAAATCTCGTGGCGGTTGCCCCTGGACGACTTCATTGGTCCCGGCCCCCAGCGTCCGCGTCCAGAAGGGAGCCGGATCGATTGGGGTAACGGTGACCCACGAACGCCAGGAAATGAGTTCGGAGGTCCGCGACCCCTGAAGGTCCGGGGTCGGGTCGGCCTGTGGTGCCGGCAAGGGGAGGTCCGTAATCGACGCGTTGGGTCCGATCTTGACGCGAATAAAGGTCAAGGCGTTCAACCTCCAGCTGTACCACTCCGTTTGCCCAGGGGTCTCCCGATCCTGGAACAGGCCCGGCGCATCGACGGAGTAGAATTTATCGCCGATTTGAACTTCATCGAGAACGCCAGGGACCGCGGGGTCGTCATTGGCCCGATCCCGATTGGGGGGAAGGCCGTACTGTCTCAACACATTGACGGCAGCGCCAGGCAACTTCTCGCAGTGCATGAGGTCGGTCGAGCGCGACGCATCGAACGCCAATCGGGGATTCGCGGTACCAATACCTGCCGGTGTCAAGGTGAACTCTAATTCAAAGGGGTTTGATATGGCCGTCTTGTTAGTGTCGTACACGAAGGGGAGGTTGGCGGTACCAAGTTTCCCAACGGGGGATTGTGCGGCCAGAGAATCCAAATACTTTTGGACATCCTTATTGCCGCCGGCATTCGGTAGTATCTTGGCATCGTTCGCGTTCGTTCCCCGGAATTGCGTCAAAGTTGACCACACGGCCGTCGCCTTCGCGCGCTCCGAGACCGACCCCATCTTCAGTTCAATCGTATAGTCACGCAAGGCCGCCGACTCGACGTTCAAGCCGACCCATACGTCGATCGACGCCTTGTACGAGTTGTCGGGATTCCTGAACGAGGCGTCGCTGAACGACACCTTGCTGGACGGGGGGAAGAGCGGCCGCGTGAAGAGGGTCGTGCTGTCGAGGTCGGCATACGGGTTGTCGTAGATGTGCCCGCCGAAACCGTTCGGGCTGATCACCTCCAAGGTCCAGTCGAGAAAGGCGGTCGAGAATGGCTTGTAAATCCTCACCTTCATCAGGTCCACCTCGTCCACCCCGTCGTGCGGCGTGTTCCACCCGGCGATCGGCGTCCCCTTCACGACCCCGTCCACGTCGTCCCTCACGTAGTCGCTGTCCGTGTCGTTCCGGTTCGCGACCGTGAACGCCCCCACGTTCAGCTCGTTCTGCTCGCGGATCGACTGCGCCCCGCCCTGCCCGTCGTACACGTCCATCTGCAGCATCGGCAGCGTCACGTTGACGAAGGTGTACGTGATGCCGCCGGGGTCCACCAGCTTGTACTGGAACCCCTGGTCCGTCCGGTCGTGCCGCGGGGTGTACTTGAACTTCCCGTCGAACTCGAACTGCGTCATCCGCCCATACCACGGGGCCTTCGTCAGCACCGTCGTGTACCCGGCCGGGACCGCGTCCTCGATCGGGTCGTCCCCGACCAGGAACGTCGGCACGTCCTTGCTCTCGACGTTTATGCCGTAGTTCCCCTTCTTCACCCAGATGTTCGCCGTCGCCGGGGCGCTCTTCCCGCCCTTCCCGTCCTCCACGTGGTACGTGAACGACGTGCTGAACGGCTGGAACGTCTCGTCCAGGTTGCCCTGCGGGTACATGTAGTAGAAGTTGCCGTTCCCCGCGAAGTTCACCACCGACCCGATGGCCGGCTGGGTGTCCAGGACGGCGAAGATCGTGTCCTTGCCGCTCGGCGGCGGCGGCGGGCTGTACGGCGGGCCGGGCGGCGAGATGGGGGTGGTAATGGCGTCTTGCCAGTCGAAGTCGATGTCGTTGTTCAGGACGTTCCCGGCGAAGTACCCCGGCCCGTTCCCCCACCCGGTCGGCAGGTTGGTGAAGTTGTTGTCGAGGTCCGTCTCCAGCCCCCACGCGAACGCGTCGTGGTACGCCATCGGGGCGTCGTTCACCGGCGTCACCGTGATCGACACGGTGACGAGCGAGCTGGCCGCCACGCCGTCGGTCGCCCGGTACGTGAACGCATCCGACCCGTGGTAGTCCGGGAACGGCGTGTACCGGACTTTGCCTGCCTCCGGCGTCACCGTCCCGTGCAGTGTCACGTAATCGCCGATCTTCACCCGGAGATTATCCCCGTCAGAGTCTGTGTCGTTGGCGAGCACGTCGATCAGGACGGAAGAGTCCTCGTTGACCGAAACGCTGTCGTTGGTCGCCACCGGAGAGGAGTTGGGTCTCGGCGGCGGGGCGAGCGTGATCCTGTTCTGTCCGAACAAGATCGGCCTCTCAGCCACGGCGTCGAACGCCAATGAATTGCGATACGGAACGGCGTTGGACGAGACTGTTGCGAACAGACCCGAATCGTCGCGCGGAGATGTGGCCGGCAGATTTTGATTGACAGGGACGACCGGCTGGGCCGCGAGGAGGCTTGTGGGGATGAAGAGGACATCCCCCACATCATCCGAAACGAAGCCCAGAGCAAAGTTCGAGGAAATTGCGACGAACCCCTCAGTACTACGAACGCGGGCAACCTCGCGTTCCGGTGCGAGCGATTGCGGGTCGTGCCGCGCGACGACACTGTGAGACGACACGGATTTCGCCAACGTGGCAATGACGGCTCTCGACGGCAGGGCCGCCGGCGGTTCGCTGAGCATCGGCAATAGGTCGCCCAGTGTCAACGCGAGCGGGTCGCCGAGGAGGCTGCCGGTGGTGTTCCGGTCTTCCAGGCACATCAGGTCGAGCCAACGCCGCGGCTTCCGCGCCGCTTGTTCCCGTGCGTTGCCGTTCCATCGCGCGGGGAGGTCAAGGTCGTGGCGGCCATCCGGGTTCTCCGACGGGGTCCGACGAACCGGCTGCTGATGGGCTAACGCACACACTGACCGACCGTTGGCCGAATGTCAAAAAAATTCGTTCGGCGAACTTTGGCGCGGCCGGCCACCCCGACAACTTGATACTTTGGTTTCGGCAACCGCGCGCACGAAAAAAGCGAGGACGTTTTCGCCCTCGCTTCACGGGGTTGGTCGCAACTCAATAGTAGTACGCCGAGGACGACGACGGCTTCTTCGTCGAGGTCTGCGTGCTGCTCGAGTACGTCGGCTCCGACGAGGACGAGCTGCTGTAGGTGTAGGTCGAATCCGACGACGAGGTCGTACCCGACGAACTCGTCGTCGTGCTCGAATACGGCCCCATGTTGTCGCTGAACTGCAACAGGAACAGGTCGTAGCCCAGCGGGGTCGTCGCCCGGCCGCGGTACGTGTACGTCACCGTGTACGTCCCCTTCGCCAGGTGCTTCATCGCCGTCACCAGCGGCCGGCCGGCCGTCGCGTCCAGGGTGAACACCGTGCGGCCGGTCGCGTCCGCGAACGCCATCGACACGCCGCCCTCCGCGCCGGCGGCCGCGAGGCCGAACTGGAAGATGCCGGCCGTCGCCAGCTCGACCTTCGCCGTTTGCGTCGCGCCGGCCGCGATCGCGTCGGCGGCGATGCCGGCCAGCATCGGCGTCGGGTTCGCGTTGAAGTCGGCCCCCAGGAAGTACGCCCCCTTCGCCCCGGCGTCCCGCGGCTCGACCGACACGTAGTACGTGCCGCCCGGCGTCGCCGACGGGACGCGGACGCTGAACAGCCCCTTGTCGTTCGCCAGCACCTGGAACGCGACCGGGTTCTTGTCCGCGTCGAACACGTGGACCCGCGCGTCCAGCGGCGTCGCGTCCGTCCCCCAGACGATGACGTTGAACCCCAGCCCGGTGCCGGCCGGGGCGCGGAGGCGGTACGTGTCCACGTCCCGGTCGTTCTCGATCACCCCGCGGTAGATGGCGTCGAACCGCGTGTCCGGCCGGGTGGACGACCCGCCGGTCAGGTCGGTGGCGGCGGCGAGCGTGTCGTTCGAGTTGCCGTCCGCCACCGGGGCGAGCAGCGTGTTCAAGAGCGGGTCGAGGACCGTGCCGGCGTGGACGGTCAGCCGGTACTCGCCGACGGAGAACGCATCGCCGGCCGCCTCCACCTTCGCGTAGTACGTGCCGCCGATCAGGCTGGCCGGGAACTGGAGCGTCACGTCGTTCGACTTCGGGTTGACGCTGCTGGCCGCGGCGATGGGCAGGCCGAAGGCGTTGTAGACCGTGACCTTCGGGGCGAGCAGGCTCAGCCCGGCGGCCTGCAGCGTCACCGTCGCCGTGCCGCCGAGGACCGGGGCGGAGAACTTGTAGAAGTCCACGTCGGACCGGGTGGTGATGTCGCCGTCCGCGACGCGGGCCTCGCCGACCAGGACGCCGAGCAGGGTGGTCGGGGCCAGGGCCGTGGCGCGGGCCAGGGCGTCGTTGTTCCGGTCGAGGTCGTGGGCGTCCTGCGGCCGCGGGCCGTACAGCGCCTGGACGGCGGCCACGTCGGACGCGGCGAGGGCGGTGAGCGGGCGGTAGTCCTCGTGCATGACGGACAGCGGGTCGTCCGAGTGCGGCAGGCCGAGGGCGTGCCCGGCCTCGTGCAGGGCGACGGAGAAGATGTCGTACCCGCCGGCGGTCGGCCCGGCGGTGAACTTCTGAAGGCTGTTGAACACCACGTCGCCGCTGTACGTCGTGCCGGTCCAGCTGAACGGCGAGGCGTGCGCCCCGTGGTCCTCGGACAGCGGGGCGGCGGCGACGCGGATGTCGCCGAACCGGGAATCGCCCTGGACGGCCCCGTGCGTGCCGAGGGCCTGCCCGCCGTCGGCCCGGAGGCCGATGTTGAGGTTCGCGGCCGCCGCCCACGTCTGGAACGCGCGGAGCAGTTCCCGCTCCCAGGTGCTCTTGGCCGTGGTCGCGCCGAACGTCTTGGCGAGGGCGTTCGTGCCGAGGTGGGTGGCCGTGCCGTCCGGGACGAGGCTCAGCGAGATGTGCTCGCCGTCGGCCCACGGGGTGCCGAACGCGGTCGGGACGGTGCGGTCTTCGAGGGCGTGGAAATCCAATCCAAACTTGCGGGCGGGCATGGGGTACTCACTGCTAGGCGTCAGTGGGGGCGGGGCGCGACGGCCCATCAATGGGGGATTATGACACGCGGAAACGGCTTGAAAATAAGGCGGAATTGGATTTTTCGGGTTATTGTGTCAGCGCGATTGCCGGCGGCTGAATCGTGAACTGGGGCGAAGGGCCGGGCCGGGGGTTAACACCGGGGATCGAGCGCCGCGGGCCGGAAAAATAAGGCCCGGACGCGGCTTCGACGGGGCCTGAGTTAACAGGATTTACACGGCGGGGAAAGTTGGAAAAAATTTGGCGAGCGGCCCGGCGGGCGCGGGGCGGCGGCCCGCGCCCGCCGGGCCGCTCGCCGCGTTCGCGTCAATCGCGGGAAACGCTGCGCCCGTCTTTCTCACGACCGATTCCGTATTATGCTTCCGTCGCAAGCCCGCCGCCGCGTGCGGTCGTAGGCGCTCCCCACCACCTCGCGACCCCGGAGTCCGCGGCATGACCCGCCTGGAGCTGACCGCCCTCGACGCCCGCACCACGCCGGCCACGGTCCGCGGGCTGGACGTGACGTTCAACACGACCGGCCTCGCGGATATCGCGTTCGACCTCGCCGGCACGCGGGCCGACCTCGGGGCCGCCGTCGCCGTCCAGGCGGACGGGAAGGTGATCGTCGTCGGCACGGCCCGGTCCGGGACGGCCGACACCGACTTCGCCGTCGCCCGGCTGAACCCGGACGGCACGTTCGACGCGACGTTCGGCACGAACGGGCTGCGGACCGTCGGGTTCGACCTCGGCGGGGACAACAAGGACGCCGCCGCCGCCGTCGCGGTGCTCGCGGACGGCAGCATCGTCGTGGCCGGGTCCGCCCAGGTGGACGCCGCCGGCGACTTCGACTTCGCCGTCGCCCGCCTCACCCCGGCCGGGCAGCTCGACACGACGTTCGACGGCGACGGCCGCCAGACGGTCGGGTTCGACGTGATCGGGAGCACGAACGACGACCGGGCCGCCGGCGTGGCCGTCGATTCCAACAACCGCGTCGTCCTCGCCGGGACGGTCGCCCTGAACGCGACCGGGGACACGGACTTCGGCGTCGCCCGGCTGCTGGCGGACGGGTCGCTCGACGCGGCGTTCGACGCCGACGGGCGGCAGACGGTCGCGTTCGACCACGGCGGGGCGAACGCGGACGCGGCCGCCGGGCTGGTGCTCGACCCGACGGACGCCGTCGTCGTCGCCGGCACGGTGCAGGTCGGCGGGGCCGGCGACGCCGACTTCGCCGTCGCGCGGCTGCTGCCGTCCGGGGCGCTCGACCGGTCGTTCAACGAGGTCGGGCTGGTGATCGTCCCGGTCAACGGCGGCGGCACGAACGCCGACGTGGCGGCCGGGATCGCCCGCGACCTATCCGGCCGGTACGTCGTCGCCGGCACGGCGGCCGTCCCCGCCGGCCTGGACATCGGCGTCGTCCGGCTGACGGCCGACGGGCAACTCGACTCCGCGTTCAACGGGAACGGCAAGACGACGTTCGGGTTCGACCGCGGCGGCGGGAACAACGACCGGGCGGCCGGCGTGGCGGTCCACGCCGCGACCGGGGCCGTCCTCGTCGCCGCGACCGTGGACGCGGCCGCGGGCAAAGACACGGACCTCGGCGTCGCCCGGCTGACGGCCGCCGGGCAGCTCGACCCGACGTTCGCGTCCACCGGGCGGACGGCCGTGGCGTTCGACCGCGGCGGCGGGAACGCGGACGCGGCCGGCGGAATCGCCGTGGACGCGATCGGCCGGGCGGTCGTCGTCGGCACGGTCGAGACGGTGGCGACCGGCGACACGGACCTCGGCGTCGCCCGGCTGGTGGCGAACACGAACCACCCGCAGGAGCTACTCGTCGCCGGGCCGCCGACCGGGACGGTGCAGACCTTCGTCACCGTCGGCACGGGGTTCACGAACCAGGGCACGTCGGCCGGCCCGGCGGCGACCGCGACCGTCCGCCCGGCCGTCGCGGACCTGAACGGGGACGGCATACTGGACCAAATCCTCGGCGCGGGGCCGGGGACCGGGTCGCGGGTCCGGCTCTTGCTCGGCAGCCTGACGCCGGGGGCGGTCACCCCGTTCGACTTCGACGCGTTCGAGAAGGGGTTCACCGGCGGCGTGTACGTCGCCGCCGCCGACATCGACCTCGACGGCCGGGCCGAGTTCGTCGTCAGCCCGGACGTGGGCGGCGGGCCGCGGGCGACCGTCTACTCGCTGGCCGCGGACAACACGCCGGTGAAGCGGACGGACTTCTTCGGGATCGACGACCCGAACTTCCGCGGCGGTGCCCGCGTGGCGCTCGGCGACATCAACGCCGACGGCCGGCCGGACCTCGTGGTCGGGGCCGGGTTCCGCGGCGGCCCGCGGGTGGCCGTGTTTAACGGGGCGACGCTGTTCGACCCGCTCGGGGCGACGCCGCGGCCGCCGAAGCTGGTCAACGACTTCTTCGCGTTCCCCGGCAAGGACGCGACGACGCTCCGCAACGGCGTGTTCGTGACGGTCGGCGACCTGGACGGCGACGCCTTCGGCGACCTCGTCTTCGGCGGCGGCCCCGGCGGCGGCCCGCGGGTGTACGCCCTCAGCGGCCGGCTGATGCTCACGCAGCCGCTGGACGCGGTCTACAACCTGCCGGTCGCGAATTTCTTCGTGAACAACGATTCCCTCTCCCGCGGGGGCATCCGGCCGGCGGTGAAGGACCTGGACGGCGACGGCCGGGCCGACCTGGTGACGGGCAGCGGGGACAAGCAGCCGAGCCGGGTGCGGGTGTACCGCGGGGCGTCGTTCCCGCTGGGCAACGGCGACGAGCCGCCGCTCGTGCAGGAGATCGACCCGTTCGCGGCGCCGCTGGCGACCGGCGTGTTCGTGGGATGACGGACGGGGACGAACGAACGGGCCGCGGGCAGGTTGCCCGCGGCCCGTTGCTTTTCCTTGCCGATCACGCCGCCGGCCGCTTCCGCCGGACGAAGTACCCGCCGACGATGGGCGCGGCCGCGGCCAGCAGCACCAACCCGGACGGGCCGGGCATGGAAGTCGTCGCGTCGCGGGCCTGCGAATCGCCCCCCGTCGGGCCGGGCGGGTCGAAGCCCGGCGGCTCGGTCGCTCCGCCGGCGAACTTCTGCAGCAGGTAGACCCGGACGAAGATTTCCTGGAGCATGGTCGTCGGGCCTGGGCCGGCGGCCGCGACGTACTCGAGCGCGACCTCGGAGGACCCCAGGGGCGGGTCGAACGGCCCGGCGAAGACCGAGACGGACGGGGGGCCGGCGGTGTAGCCGTCCTCCGCGAAGTCGAACCGGAAGGCGGTCGCCGCCTCGTACCGGGCGTCGAGCCAGCTGCCGGCGGCGTTCGCGGGTCGGGCGCACAGGAACCCCGCCGCCGCCGGCGAGTTGGTGGCGGCCACGGCGAGGCCGGCGGCCACGCCTATCAATCCGAGTCTAATGAATGCGCGATTCATCCGCTCGTCTCCGATCGGTGGGGCGATTCGGGGGGTGGGCGAATCGGGCGGGGGGCGAAATGACAACGGCGCACTGGGGGGACCGAGTCAAGCACGAAAACAATCTAACTGTGTGAGACGAGGGCGACGTGGCGTGTTCCGCAAATCGAACGAAAACTCCGGGCCGTCCGACCGGAAATCGGACAACCTGTACGGCTCATTGAGAAGCCGGATTAGTTGTCAGGGCGTCGCGCGGGCCTAGCCCGCCTTCCGCGTCATGCGACACCAGAACCACTCGTCGTCCTGCGGCTCGATCGACTCGACCGACCACCCCATGCGGTTCGCCAGGAACAGAATCTGCTCCTGATTCGGGCGGGTGAAGAACTGCTCGATCGTCTCGTCGGACGCCCGCATCTGCGCGTACAGGATGCCGTACTCGATCCCCCGCACGTAGACCGGGTCGGCGTTCAGCGTCGGGTAGAGGAGGCTTCCGTTGCTCACGAAACTGCTCCTGCCGGAAAGCGGGCGCGGGCCGAACGGGCGGGCGAGAACGGGTTAGGAGCGGAATTCAATAGCGGCCCGGCGGTCGGCGCTCAACGTCACTTTTCGGCCGGCGGGTCGAACCGGCCGCGGATCACCTTCGCCGGGACGCCGCCGGCGATCACGTTGTCCGGGATCGGTTTCGTGACCACCGACCCGGCCGCGACGACGCTCCCCTTCCCCACGTCGGCCATCACCACGGCCGCGCTGCCGATCCACGCCCCTTCGCCGATCGTCACCTCGACCCGCTCGCCGCCCTGGTCCTTGATCGGCACGGCCGGGTCGTGGAAGTAGTGCGTGTTCGGCCCGCTCGGGATGTGGACGCCGGCCGCGACGAGGACGTTCTTCTCCAGGTGGACCCACCCGAGGTGGCAGCGGGGGCCGACGTACACGTTCGCGTCGATCCGGGCGTCGGCCTGGGAGAAGATCGTGCCGAACCCGACCTCGGCGGACCGGTCGCAGTGCTTCAAGGCGACGGTGAGGAACGCCCGCCGGAGGTAGATGCCGGTGAGGCCGGGGAGCAGGGCGAGGGTTTGCGTCGCCCCCTCGAGCGCCCGGTCGCGGCCCAGCAGCCGCGCGCCGACGAGGAACGTGAGGATGACCGGCGACACGACGACGAGGGCGACGACGTGGACGCCGAGTTTGACGAGGGCTTTCATGGCGGGGCTATGATACGTAACCCCGCGAGCGGGTCACACGTTCGCCAGCCGGCGGTAGAGGCGGTGGTAGTTGTCGATCGTCTGCTCCAGCCGGTAGCGGGCGCTGGCGCGGATCTGCCCGGCGAGGCCGAGCTTCTTCGCCAGCTTGTGGTCCTGGAACAGCCGGCGGAACGCGGCCGCGAACCCGGCGGCGTCGCCGCGGTCCACGAGCAGCCCCTCCCGCTCGTGCCGGACGATCTCCGGGTTCCCGCCCACGTTCGTGACCACCACCGGCACGCCCGTCGCCATCGACTCCATCAGCGTTAGGGACGCCGCCTCGCTCACGCTCGTCAGCGCGAAAATGTCCACCGCCTTCAACAGGTCCGGGATGTCCGACCGGACGCCGAGGAAGTGGACCCGGTGCTCGATCTTCAACTCCCTGGCCAGCCGCTCCAGGTCGCCGCGGAGCGGGCCGTCGCCGACCATGAGCAGGTCGGCGTCCGGCACGTCGGCGGCCGTCAGCGCGAACGCCCGCAAGAGGGTGGGCTGGTCCTTCACCTTGTGGTGGCGGGCGACGTGGGCCACGTACCGCCGCCGCGGGTCCAGGCCGAGCTTCCGCTTCTGCTGGGCGATGTCCGCCGCCGGGCCGTACCGCTGCACCTCGATCCCGTTCTCGATCACCTCGATCCGCTTGCCGGCGAACCCGTCCACGTCCCGCAGGGCCTTCGCGCTGAACTCGCAGCACCCGTTGACGGCGTCCGCCAGCCGGTCCAGGACGATCCGGTTGAACGCCCGCCGCAGCGGGGACACGTGGTCCGGGTAGTGGCGGCCGTGCTCGGTGAGGATGAGCCGCGGCATCGGGCGGGCGAGCATCTTCGCCAGCCCGGCGTAGAAGAACGGCGTGTACTGGTGCGCGTGGAGCACGTCGATCCGCCGGCGGCCGCACTCGCGGGCCAGCTTCCACGGCAGCGTCAGGTCCCGCCGCGGCGGGCGGTCGAAGCAGACCAGCTCGCCGCCGTCGGCGACGTACTCCTCGCCGAGTTGCCCGACGCGGTCCAGGCAGAAGATGGTCGGGACGATGAGCTTGCCGAGCCGCTGGATCGTCTCCTTCACCAGCACCTCGGCCCCGGCCACCTGCATGACGTGCAGCACGAACCCGACGCGGATCGGCCGCGGCTGCGGGTCCGCGATGACATCGACGTTGGCGATCCGCGGCGGTGCGTCCGACAGCTTCACCGCGCGGGGGTGAGGGGCGTGGGTCACGGCGTCCCCGTTCTCGTGGGTCGGGTGGTGGGCGGGCGGGCCGACGTGGGGGCCGCGACGGGACGGGAGGGGGGTCCAATCCTCGACGACCGTTCGGTCGCGGGACGGAAGTTCGGCCGGAAGGGTCGGCGACAGGGCCGACGGAACCAGGGGCATCTGGGCATCCTTTCCGAAGGCCGCAGGGGGAGTCCTTTCGCAGCGGGACGAAGGCCAGGGCGTCGGAGCGGGCGTCTTCACGAAATCCTGGGGGATCGTCGCGAGATTGGAAAACACCTCAAAATCATAGGATAAATCCCCGAATCGTGCAGTCGTGAAAACGCGCCGACGGGGAGTTCGCGCGGCAACCGAACTCCCCGCGTTCGACGGAAGGCACGATCGCGATTTTTGAGGATGAACCTCAATCCCACGGCCGGTGACGGTGAACGGGCGACGTGACCCGGCGAGATGGAGAAGGTGTACCCGATTCTCGGACGGCGGGACAAGAGGAATTCAAGGGGCGGCGTCGGCGGTCGGCATCCGACAGACGACCCGCGTGCCGCCGCCGGGGGTGGACGTGACGGCCAGCGTGCCGCCCTGCCGCGTGGCCCGGTGGTGCATCAGCCGCAGGCCGAGGCCGTTGCCGTCCCGCCCGGCCTCCGGCAGGCCGACGCCGTCGTCGCGGACCTCCAGCGTCACCGCGGCCGGCGTGCCGTGCAGGTGGACGGCAATGCTCGTCGCCTGGGCGTGCCGCAGGCAGTTCGACACCGACTCCTGCGCGATCCGGAACAGGTCGGTGGCCGCCGCCGTGTCGGCGAGTCGGAGCGGGCCGGTCACCCGCAGGTCGATGGCGATGCCGGCGTGCTTCACCCGCTCGGCCAGGAATTGCAGGGCCGCCTCCAGCCCGGCCGGCGAGACGCCGTTGGGGCTTAGCCCGAGCGCCAGGCAGCGAACGTCCGCGTGAACTTCTCGCAGCCCGCGGGCGATCTTCGCGACGGTCTCGCGGATCGCCGGGTCGAGGGCGGCGACGCGGTGCGTCAGGCTATCCGCGAGCAGTTCCAGCCCGGTGAGGTGCTGGCCGACGTGGTCGTGCAACTCGAGGCCGATGCGGTGGTTCTCCGCCGCGACGGCGTCCAGGACCTCGCGGGGCAGCTCGGCCGGCCGCACTGCGTTCGCGTGCGCCACCGGGGTTGTGGAATCCGGACCCTGCATCACGGCCCATCCTGTGTTCGACGAGTCTTCCCGCGGCGAGTAACACCACCCGACGGGGCGTCGGGGTAAACCGGACCGTTCGTATCAACGAGCCGACGTAATCGTAACCATCATACGCGATTCAGGGCGGGTCAGATTTTATGCCCAGGGCGATCAGGACGTGTGGTCGTCGGGCAATGCGAGACCAAGCCGTTTACCTCATCGTTAGGCGGGGCGAAGGGCGTCGCGACGAGTCATAATTAGTATAGAAAATGAAGACGGTTCCCGAATCGAAAACCTTCTCCCGGTTTTGACTCGGTCATATTTCCCGACCCTCCGGGTTGGGGAAAATACTCTCCCGGCCGACCGGGTTCTTTTTCTCCGTCGGGTCGGTCCCCGATCCGGCCGGGCCTATCGCGCGAAATGCCTTGTTTTCCAGGGAATGTTGGGTCAGACGATTCCCGACACGGGCCGTGGGGGTAACCCGACTGGTAAAGCCACACCGCAACTTTACGCTATCCGTCAGATAGGAAGTCGCCCCTCCGCGTGGACCCGTTCCATCGGGCGGCGGCGAGCTGCGACCGACACGAACCGGGAAACGGTTCTAGCTTCGGGTGCAGAAAGCGACTCGCGCCATCAACCCTCACCGCGTTGAGGCCCGCCCTCAAGGGTTCGTAACCCACGGGGACGGAGTCCGCGCCGAATTCCGCCTCAAAGGGTTCATCCCGTGCCCTCGAAATCGGCCGTCAAACCCCGCGACGCGCGAGCGGCCACGCCGGACGCGCGGCCCCGTCCCGACCCCGTGGAGGCAGCCCCGATGTCCGCGGATCGCTCCCCCGATGCCGCCCCGCGGTCCACGTCCCAGTTGGCCGTGGCCGCCGGCCTCGCCGCCGTGATCGGCTGGGCGTACTGGCCGGCCCTCGTCGCGATGTTCGACAAGTGGAGTACCGACCCGCAGTACTCGCACGGCTACCTCGTCCCGCTGTTCGCGGCCGTCCTGATGTACGTCCGGCGGAAGAACCTCGCGGCCGCCGAGTGCCGGCCGGACTGGCGCGGGCTGCTGCTGGTCGTCCTCGGGGCCGGCCTCTTCGTGGCCGGCGGCTACCTGTACATGGACATCCTCGCGGCCGGGGCGGTCATCCCGACGCTGCTCGGCCTGGCCCTGATGGTCGGCGGCCGGGCGGCGCTGCGGTGGAGCCTGCCGATGGTCCTGTTCCTCGGGTTCATGGTCCCGCTGCCGTACTTCGTCGAGACCGCCGTCGGCCGGCCGCTCCAGGCGATCGCGACCCGCGGCAGCACGTGGCTGCTGCAACTGTCCGGCCTGCCGGCCGTGGCCGAGGGGAACACGATCCTGCTGGAACAAGGCCGGATCGCCGTCGTCGAGGCGTGCAACGGGCTGAGCATGTTGCTGACGTTCGCCGCCCTGACGACCGGGCTGGCGATGGTCGTGGACCGGCCGCTGTTGGACAAGCTGCTCCTCGTCGCCAGCACGGTCCCGGTGGCACTGGTCGTGAACATGGCCCGGATCACCGGGAACGGCCTCGCCATCGAGTGGTGGGGGCCGGAGGTGGCGCACAAGTGGTTCCACGACCAGGGCGGGTGGATGATGATGCCGCTGGCCCTCGTCCTGTTGGGGATCGAACTCTGGGTCCTCCGCCGGCTGCTGGTGGAGCCGGCCGCGACCGCGATGCCGGTGGTCGGCCTGCCGCCGACCGGGGCCGCGAAAGTGCCCGTGAAATCTTAACCCCTCTCGAACGGAACCCCGACCCGCCCACCCCCGTCGATAGGTCAGGGTTCCGCGCCCGCAACACCTTCTGGATCGCCTGGGAAATTTAGGTACTGCCGCAATGCCAGACCCGCTATCGGATTTAGGGCCTGAGAGTTATGCGTTGACCCGCCCGGCGTCGGCCCCGCGGTCCACCCCGCGGGTGGCGACCGTGGCGACCGTGCCGATGGCCCCGGTGAACGCCCTGCCGGCCGCCAAGCCGACGAAGCAGTCGATCCCGCTGGCCGTCCTCCGCGGCACGCTCCGGCGGTGGCGGCTGGCCGTCACCCTCGGGATGCTGGTCGCCGCCGCCGCCGGCACGGCCGTCTGGCTGTTCCTGCCCCCGGCCGTCCCGACCGCGTCGGCGAAGCTGCACATGCCGCTCAAGCCGATGGGGGCCATCGGGGAGCACCCGGACCCGCCGCTGGAGCGGGCCACCCAGGTCGAACTCATCAAGAGTCAGCTCGTCCTCAACGCCGCCCTCCGGGACGGGACGGAGGCCTCGAAGTTGCCGCTCGTCAAGGCCGAGGCGGACATCCTCGAGTGGCTCCGGAAGAAGCTGACGGTCGAGTTCCTCGGGCCGGAAATCCTGCGGATCGCCCTGAGCTACCAGGACGGCGAGCAGGCCCGCGTCATGGTGGACGCGATCAAGGATAGCTACCTGACGAACGTGGCGAACAAGTCGAGCACGACCCGCGCCGCCCGGCTCGAGTTGCTCAAGAGCATCGCCGCCAACCAGCAGAAGACGCTCTCCCGGCAGCGGGAGACGGTCCGGGAGCTGGCGAAGGACTCCGGCGTGTTCGACACCGAGAGGCGGGTGTTCATTCAAGAGACCCTTCGGTCCCAGATGCAACAAGCCCGGACGCAGTTGCTCAAGGCCGAGGCCGACCTGAAGGCCGGGAAAATTAAGGAGCAGATGTACGCGGCCGACGCCCCGGTCGAGATCACCAAGCCGGTCCTGGACGGGTACGTGGAGGCCGACGCCGGCGTGCGGCTGGCCGTCGCGGAACTCAAGAAGGCGGACGCCGAGTTGGAGCAGAAGAACAAGATGGCCCGCAGCCCCCAACAGAAGGAAGTGAAGGACGCCGAGAAGCGGGTCGCGGACCTGACGAAGGATTTGGCCGACCTGCGGGCGAAGGTCGGCAAGGAGATGAAGTTCGACCGGGAGAAGGAATCGAAGACGGAGCGGGCCACGAAGCTCCAGGCGGTCAAGGCCGAGAACACGTTGCTCGACCAGCAGGTCACCCAGTTGAAGGGGGAGCTGGACGCCTACGCGAAGACGCTCTCGGACAACCGGGTGGCCGGCAACGAGATCGCCCCGATCCAGTTCGAGATCAAGCAGAACGAGGAGATGCTCGCCAGCATCCTGAAGCAGATCACGTTCCTGTCGATCGAGCAGGACGCCCCGCCGCGGGTCGAGCAGATGGAGCCGGCGACCATCGCCCGCGTGGACGAGAACCGCCGCAAGATGATGATGGCCGCGGGGGCCGCGGTCGGCGGGTTCGTCGCCGTCCTCGTGCTCGTCGGGCTGGTCGAGGTCCTGCTCCGCCGGGTCGAATCGACGGACGCGATCACCCAGGGCCTCGGCCTGCGGGTCGTCGGGACGGTGCCCCGGCCGAAGGCCCCGATCACCGGCCGGCAGGTGTCCGCCGACGGGACCGACCACCACGGCCTGGCCGAGGCCATCGCCTGCACCCGGACCATGATCCTGCACGGCGAGGGGCTGTCCGAGCACCGGACCGTGCTCATCACCAGCCCGGTCAGCGGCGAGGGGAAGACGACGCTGTCCGTGCAGTTGGCCGTCAGCATCGCGGCGACCGGCCAGCGGACGCTGCTGATCGACGCCGACATGCGGAACCCGAACACGCACGTCCGGCTCGGCCTGCCGGCCGCCCGCGGGCTGTGCGAGGCGCTCCGCGGCGAGGCGGCCGTGTCGGACCTCATCCAGGAAACGTCCGTCGCCGGGCTGTACGTCCTGCCGGCCGGGTTCTGGTCGGCCGACATCCCGCAAATCCTGACGCCGGACCGGCTGTCGCAGGTGTTCACCGCCTGCCAGGGCCAGTTCGACTTCATCCTGGTCGATTCCAGCCCGGTCCTGCCGGTCGCGGACGCCCTGCTCATCGCCCGGCACGTGGACGGGATCATCCTGTCGCTGCTGCAGGGCGTCAGCCGGCTGAACCAGACGACCGAGGCGATCCAGCGGTTCGCGTCGCTGGGCGTGCCGATCCTCGGGGCGATCGTCAACGGCACGAAGCCGCAGACCTACGGCCGGTCGAAGTACTACTACGCCCCGGCCCCGGTCGCCGCCGCCGCCACCTCCACGGAGCCGACCTGATGCGCACCTACGGACTCGCCCTCGCGGCCGCCGCCGTCCTCGTCGGGGCGGCCGTCGTCCACGGCAACCGGACCGACCGGTGGGGCACGCCGGCCGACCTCCAAGCCGCCGTGGACCGCCTCCAGGCCGTGCCGCTGACCGTCGGCGACTGGGACGGCGTCGCGACCGAGTTGCCCAAGGAGCAGGTCGCCGCGGCCAACGTCGCCGGGTACGTGAGCCGGAAGTTCACCCACCGGTACGACCGGACGGTGGTGAACCTGCTGATCCTCTGCGGCCGGCCCGGCCCGGTCGCCGTCCACCCGCCGGAGGTGTGCTACGGGGCGAACGGGTTCGCGATGGGGCCGGTCCAGGCCGAGGCCGTCGGCGACGCGGCCGCCCTGTGGCAGACGGACTTCACCCGCGGGACCGGGGCGACGGTCGAGAAGCTCCGCGTCCGGTGGGCGTGGAACGACGGCCGCGGGTGGGCGGCGTCCGGGTCCCCGCGGACGGACTTCGCCCGGTCCCCGCTCCTGTACAAGATGTACCTCGTCCGGTCCCTCCCCGCGAAGGCCGACGACGCGACGCCGGCCCCCGAACTCGACCTGTTGAAGCAGCTGCTCCCCGCCTTGCAAGCCGTTACCTCTCAACCGTGAATGCGACCGACGGTGGCTCGCCCATCGGGCCCCGCCCGACTTGGTTCCCCCTTGATCCGATTCAGGTAGAGGCCATGCCCAACAACGTGCAAAACCTGGTGGCCCAGGTCCCCCGCGGGGACCGGCCCGCGGGTCCGTCGTCGGCCCCGCCCGCCGCCCCCGCCCCCGCCGTCGAGAGCCTCCCGGCCGGGGCGCTCAAGTCCGCCCTCGACTTCGGCCTCGCGGCCGTGCTGTTCGTGCTGGCGCTGCCGGTCATGGTCCTGACCGGGATCGCGGTCAAGGTGTCCAGCCCCGGCCCGGCGTTCTACTCGCAAACCCGCGTCGGCCGCGGCGGCCGGCACTTCCGCATCCTGAAGTTCCGCACCATGTACCACCGGTGCGAGCAAGCGTCCGGGGTGAAGTGGTCGGTGCCGGGGGACAACCGGATCACGCGGGTCGGCCGGTTCCTGCGGGCGACGCACCTGGACGAGCTGCCGCAGCTCGTCAACGTCCTCCGCGGGGAGATGAGCCTGGTCGGCCCGCGGCCGGAGCGGCCGGAGATCGTCCCGACGCTGGCGGACGTGTACCCGAACTACCACGAGCGCCACCGGGTGAAGCCGGGCGTCACCGGGCTGGCCCAGCTCCGCCGGCCGGCCGACGTGTGCATCCCCGGCGTCGGCAAGAAGCTCGCCTACGACCTGCACTACATCCGGGTCCGCGGGCCGTGGCTGGACCTGCGGCTGATCGCCTGCACCGGGCTGAAAATGGTCGGCCTCGTGTCCCCGCGGATCCTCACCCGGTGCGGCATCCCCGGCGACCTGGCCGTGGGGCTGCTCGACGACACGCAAGAACTGCCGGCCCTGTCGGCCACCGCCTCGGACGTGTGACCGGTTGCGATCCCCGCCCCCAGACGAGGAGCGTTCGTGAGTCCTGTTGACGCGATACCCGCGCCCGCCCGCGCCCCGGAGAACTCGGCCCCGGCGGCCGACCCGACCCCGCCGGAGCCGGTGGAAACGGTCATCGAGCCGCGGCCGGGCTGGCGGCTGCTCGACCTCCGGGAGCTGTGGCGGTACCGCGAACTGTTCCTGATCCTGGCGTGGCGGGACGTGGCCGTCCGGTACAAGCAGACGGCCCTGGGCGTGGCGTGGGTGGTGTTGCAGCCGCTGGCGATGATGGCCGCGTTCAGCCTGTTCCTGGCGAAGGTCGGCGGGATCGCGGACCGCGTCGAGCACTACCCGCTGTTCGTGCTCGCCGGGCTACTCGCGTGGGGGTTCTTCAGCGGGGCGCTCACGGCCGCGGCCGGCAGCGTCATCGGCAACCAGGGGTTGGTGACGAAGGTGTACTTCCCGCGGCTCATCATCCCGGTTAGCGCGGCCGCGGTCGGCCTCGTGGACCTCGGCGTCGGGTGCGGGCTGCTGGCCCTGGCGATGCTGTACTTCGGCGTGCTGCCGGGGCTGGGCGTCTTACTGCTACCGGCCCTCGTGGCGTTGTTGGCGGTCGCCGCCCTCGGCGTCGGCATCTTGTTGGCAGCCCTGACGGTCGAATATCGGGACTTCCGGTACGTCGTGCCGTTCTGTATGCAGTTCTGGATGTTCGCGACGCCGATCATCTACATGCCGGCGGAAGCCCTCGGGCCGACCTCGCGGGCCGTCTTACCGCTGAACCCGGCCTACGGGCTGATCTTGAACTTCCGGAGTGCCGTGCTCGGCGGCCCGCTCGATTGGTACGCCCTGGGCATCTCCGGCGTCGTGGGGGCCGCGGTCTTTGCCGCCGGCGTGCTTTACTACCGTCGCGTCGAGCAGCATTTCGCCGACGCGATCTAACGGAACGATGTTCGGACGAGACATGGCCCTCGGCTTACTCTTTACGTACTTGATGGCTTACGGCGGAGCCGCCGTCGCGATCTTCTACCCGTTCGTGGGTCTCCTGATTTACATCAGTTTCGCGATCCTACGGCCCGGCGTGGGGCTGTGGTACTGGTCGGTGCCGCAAGGGAACTACAGTAAGGTCTTGGCCGTCAGCTTGCTCGTCGGGTGGGCCATCCGCGGGTGCGGGGATTGGCGGCTCGGGCGGGCCACGCCCGTCGTCGTCAGCCTCATCGGGTACTTGGCCTGGAACGTACTGTCCGCGACGCAAGCGGCCGTGCCGGCCGTGGCCTGGGATTGGGTCGAGGCCCAAGCGAAAGTCGTGATCCCGTGCGTCGTCGCGATTACCCTCATCGATTCCTACGAGCGGATTCGGCAACTCGCGTGGGTCATCCTGTTGAGCTACGGGTACGTGGCCTACGACCTGAACCTGAGTTACTTCTCCGGGTTTAACCGGCTCCACGAACTCGGCTTCGGCGGTGTGGACAACAACTGCAACGGGATCGCGTTCGTCACGATCATCGGCCTCGGCACCTTCCTCGCCTTAGGCGTCAACTGGTGGTGGGAAGCCGCCCTCGCCGGCGGGGCCGTCGCGTTGCTGGCCCACGCCGTCCTGTTCTCCTTCTCGCGGGGGGCGATGCTCGGCCTGATCCTCGTCGGCACGCTCTCGTTCGTCCTCGTCCCGAAGCGGCTGAAGCATTACGCCCTGTTCGCCGGTTGCCTGCTCGGGCTGGCGTTGACGACCGGCCCCGAGGTGGTCAAGCGGTTCGAGTCGGCGTTCGTCGGCGAGACGCAACGGGACTCGTCGGCCGAGAGCCGGCTCGACATGTGGGAGATCTGCATCCGCGAGGCGACGGCCAACCCGGTCCTGGGGTTGGGGCCGCACCACTTCCCGATCTACGCCCAGTCGTTCGGCCTGACCCCGTTCAAGGAGGCCCACACCACCTGGCTTCAGGTGGCCGCGGAGATCGGCGTCGTCGGGGCCGGGTTGCTACTGGCCTACTTCGTCATCCCGGTCGTCCTCCTCTGGCCCCTCACCCGCGCCGCCAACCCGGTCGGTGACCCGTTCGCGCGGGCGGTCGCCCGGATGGTGATCGCGGCCACCGTCGGGTTCGTATTCACCGCCCAGTTCGTCACCATCCCCGGCCTGGAAGCCCCGTACTTCGTCACCGTCTTGGGGGCCGGGGTTTTGAAGGTCGAGTCCGCCGGCCGCGCCGGCACCGGGTCCCAGACCGAGGTTCGCTTGCCATGAAGCCGGCCGTCCAGATCGAGGGCCTGTCCAAGCGGTACGTGCTCGGCACGCAGTCGCCCGGCGGGTACCGCACGCTCCGCGAGACGATCATGTCGAAGGCCGCCGCGTGGCGGTCCCCGCGGCCCGCGGCCGGGGCCGCCCCGAAGGAGTTCTGGGCGTTGAAGGACGTCTGCCTCGACATCCGGCCCGGCGAGGTCGTCGGGCTGATCGGCCGGAACGGGGCGGGCAAGAGTACGCTGCTGAAGGTTCTGTCGCGTATCACGGAGCCGACCAGCGGCCGGGCCGTCGTCCGCGGGCGGATGGGCAGCCTGTTAGAAGTCGGGACCGGGTTCCACCAGGAGCTGACCGGCCGGGAGAACATCTACCTCAACGGCTCGATCCTGGGGATGACGCGGCGAGAGATCAATCGGAAGTTCGACGAGATCGTCGCGTTCGCGGAAATCGACCAGTTCCTGGACACGCCGGTGAAGCGGTACTCGTCCGGCATGTACGTCCGGCTCGCGTTCGCGGTGGCGGCGCACCTCGACCTCGACACGCTACTGGTGGATGAGGTGTTGGCCGTCGGCGACGCCGAGTTCCAGAAGAAGTGCATGGCCAAGATGGGGAAGGTCGCCGAGGGCGGGCGGACGATCATTTTCGTGTCGCACAACCTGGGTCAGATCCACCGCCTGTGCAGCCGGGCGATCCACCTCCGCCGCGGCCAGGTCGTGGCGGACGGCCCGGTGGACGACGTGATCCCGGCCTACCTCCGGGACAACCAGTCCCAGGGCGGCCGCTGGGAGCGGCCGAAGAACGCGCCGCCGCCGGCGAAGCAAGTGGTCCTGACTCGCGCCGAGGTGATCGGGGCGAGCGGTGCCGTTACCGGAAGCGTACCGGCCGGCGAACCGTTCCGGATCGTCGTTGAGTATGACGTATTGCGGGCGACACCCAACTTCGATGTCTGGCTATTCCTGCGAAATCACGAAGGCTTGCCGGTGCTGTCAACTATGGACTGTGATTCCGCCGGATGGCCGGACAAAGTGCGGCCCGCGGGCCGGTATCGCTCGGTCTGCACGGTTCCCAGGAACTTGTTGTCACCCACAACATACGCCGTGTCTTTCCTGGCCCAAATCATCAACCAAGAGACGCTCGACGCCCAACACGATGCCCTGTCGTTTGACGTGACCGAGGCGGGATGTATCCGTACCAAGCGAAACGATCGCCGCGCCGGCGTCGTCTCGCCGATCTTTGATTGGAAGATCGAATCGATCGAACGCGGATAAGGGGCGGGGCTCCCAACAAGCGCGCCGGCCCTGACTGTTTGTCGAATGTATCCCGAAGTGCCCAGCTCTCGAAGACCTAACTCGTCCACCGACGTGGTCACCGTCTGAACATCAGCAACACGGAACCTGCCATGCGTGGCTTACTTTCGCAAGTCCAGTCGTTGTGGGCAAGACTACTCGGGCGGGGGCACGGCGGGTCGTTCCCAGGGTCGCCCGTGTACTGGGATCAGCGGTATCGAACGGGTGGCAACTCGGGCGAGGGGTCCTACGGACGGCTGGCTGAGTTCAAGGCCCAAGTACTGAATGGGTTGGTAGAGGAATTCGGGATCACCTCGCTTGTCGAGTTCGGGTGCGGAGACGGTCATCAACTGTCGCTCGGGAAGTACCCGCGGTACATCGGCCTGGACGTGTCGCCGGCCGCAGTCGTGGTGTCCAGCCAGCGGTTCCCGAACGACCCGACCAAGAGTTTCTTCCTGTTCGATCCGTTCTGCTTCGTGGACAACCACCACCTGTTCCAGTCGGACGTGGCACTGTCGATCGATGTGATTTACCACCTCGTCGAAGACGCCATCTTCGAGGCGTACATGGCGGCCCTGTTCGGGTCCGCCGGGCGGTACGTGATTGTTTACTCGACTGACCATGACGAGTACCCCACGGCTCACGTCCGCCACCGGCGGTTCACAGACTGGGTTGCTCGGAACCGCCCGGGGTGGAAGCTCGTCCGCCGCATCCCGAACGCCTACCCGCCGCCCCTCGCGGACGGCCAACCCACGTCGGCCGCCGACTTCTTCGTTTTCGCGGCCACCGCCTAACCCTCGTGAGGAACGCCCGTGTCCGGTCCGTCGTCCGTGCCGCTCCAGGTGGCCGTTTGTAGCAGCGACTACCTGCCGAGCATCGGCGGGGTGGCCGCTCACGTCCACGAACTCGCCCGCGGCCTGCAGAGGCTGGGGCACGTGGTTCGGGTCGTCGGGTTCACGCCGACCGGCTGGGGCGTGCAGGCCACCGAGCAGGACGGGGTGAAGGCGGTCAGGCTACCGCTTTCCGCAGGGCCGGGCGGCAAGGGCCGGTTCTGGCGGTTCCGCCGGTTCGCCAAAGACCTGCCGCGGCTGTGCGGGTTCGACACCGGCCCGTACGTCCTCCACGTCCACGACTGCGACTACGGGCACTACCTCGCCGAGTTCGCCGGTGGTCCTGTCACCCGGTTGTTCACCAACCACACGTCCGGGTTCCTCCAAGACATGGAAGAGGACGGTGTGCCGGAGGGTTGGGTCCGGCGGTTCGCCATGTACGACGGGGTGCTGGCCCCGAGCCAGGAACTGGCCGACGGCGTGATCCAATGCAAGGCCCCGGCGGATAAGGTCCGGTTCATTCCGAACGGGGTCGATGCCGACCGGTTCAAGCCCGACCCGGCCCTCCGCCAGCGGGTTCGGCAGGAACTGCGGATCCCGCAAAACGAGGTCGTCATCCTGTGCGCCCGGCGGTTCGTGGCGAAGAACGGCGTCATCGACTTCGCGCACGGGTTGCGGGAACTCGCCGCCGTCGCGGACCGGACGACCGTGCTGTTCGCCGGCAACCAGCCGCACACGACCGACACCTACGAGAAGGAGACCGCCGGCGCGATCAAGCGGTCCCCGCTCGGCCGGAAGGCCCGGTTCCTAGGGGCGGTGCCGAACGCCGAAATGCAGCGGCTGTACGCCGCCGCCGACCTCGGCGTCCTCCCGTCGCTCAAGGAGGCGACGAGCATCACCGGCCTGGAGTCGATGGCGTGCGGGCTGCCGCTGGTCGGGACGAACATCGGGGGGATTCCGGACTTGATCGCCCACGACGAAACCGGGCTCCTTGTCGAGTACGGGAACCCGCAGGCGTTCGGGGCGGCCGTCGCCCAGTTGGTCGCCGACCCCATTCGCCGGGAGCGGCTCGGCCGCCAAGCACGGCAGAAGGTTCTCGGGCAGTTCACCTGGGAGCGCGTGGCCGCCCGAACGACGGACTTCTACAGGGCCGCGCAACCCGTGCCGCCCGGCCACACCAACCCCCGACCGGCCCAGCCCCTGAACTCTAAGTTGGCAGGCGTTTCGTGAAGACCATTCTGTGCGTGATCGGCACCCGGCCCGAGGCCATCAAGATGGCCCCGGTCGTGCTGGAGGGCCGGCGGCGGGCGGGGTTGCGGGTCGTCCTGTGCTCCAGCGGGCAGCACCGCGACATGCTGCAACACGGCCTGGACCCGTTCGGATTGCGGCCCGACCTCGACCTCCAGGCCATGGCCGACGGGCAAGGGCTGGACGCCCTGACCGCCCGGCTGCTCACCCTGCTCAGCGGGTGCTTCCGGGAGTACCGGCCGGACGCCGTCCTCGTCCACGGGGACACGCAGACCTGCCTGGCCGCGGCGCAGGCCGCGTTCTGGCACCGCATCCCGGCCGGGCACGTCGAGGCCGGGCTGCGGAGCGGCGACCGGGACAACCCGTTCCCCGAGGAGATGAACCGCCGGCTCATCGACGTGCTGTGCGCGTGGCACTTCGCCCCGACCCCCGACTCGAAGGCCCACCTCCTCCGCGAGGGCGTCCCGGCCGCGAACGTCAAGGTCACCGGGAACACGGCCATCGACGCCGTCCTCCTCGCCGTCCGGAAGCTGTCCGACCGCGACCCCGGCTACGTCGGGTTCGACCCGGCCGTGCTCGCCGGCAAGCAGCTCGTGTTGGTGACGGGTCACCGCCGGGAGAATCACGGCGAGCACTTGGAGAGCCTCTGCCGGACGCTGCTGGGCATCGCCCGCGGCAACCCGGACGTGGCCGTCGTGTACCCGGTCCACCTGAACCCGAACGTGCAGCGGACGGTCAA
The DNA here is from genome assembly GCF_059499385.1 of Limnoglobus sp. Lineage (NCBI taxonomy): Bacteria > Pseudomonadati > Planctomycetota > Planctomycetia > Gemmatales > Gemmataceae > Limnoglobus > Limnoglobus sp. Next base: position 41,917 of record NZ_JCABYM010000011.1, read on the forward strand.
CGCCGTCCTCGGCAAGCAGGACCGCGTCTACCTGATCCCGCCGCAGTCCTACCTGCCGTTCATCGACCTGATGCACCGGAGCCGGGTCATCGTGACCGACTCCGGCGGCATTCAGGAAGAAGCCCCGTCACTCAACAAGACGGTTCTGGTCACCCGTCAGAACACGGAGCGGCCGGAGGTTCTGACGACCGGCCTCGTGCGGCTGGTGGGCAACGACGGGAACCACATCCGGGACGAGACGCTGGCCGCCCTCCGCGTCGAGCCGGCGGCCGTGGCCCCGCCGAACCCGTGTGGGGACGGCCGGGCCGCCGAACGAATCCTGGACTTTGTCGAGACCAAGTTGCTCGCCGCCGACCCCCGGAAACAGCTCGGGGAATTTGCTGCTGCAAATTCCGAGGACCGGGGATGAACGTCCTCTTCCTCACGGACAACCCGACGCTCGGCGGCACCATCCGCATCCTCCAGAGCTGGCTCCGGCTGGCCCCGAGTGAGGGCGTTCACCCGTGCGTCGTCACCCCGCCCGGTAGTAAGTTCCTCTCCTGGCTGGCCGCGTACGGCGTCCCCCACACCAGCAGCCCGATGACGTGGCCCAACCGCAAGTGGCCCGTCCCGGCCCTTTGGCAGGCGTGGCGGCTGGCACGGTGGGCACGGAAGCATCGGGTCGACGTGATCCACTGCAACGAGCACAACGTCTACCCGTTCGCCAGCCTCCTCCGCCGGTTCCTGCCCCGCCCGATGGTTTGCCACGTCCGGTACAAGGTCGAGCCGGGGTTCGCGACCTGGGCGTTCGGCGGCCGCAAGTGGCCGGACGCGCTGCTGTGGACCTCCGCCCAGCAGCGGGCCGACTGCGCCGACGCCATCCGCGGAGTCGTTCCCGAGGACCGGCAGGAGGTGTTGCCGCTCGGCCTCGACCTCGCGACGTTCGGGGTCAACGACACCCGAGCCGCGACCCGAACGGCGTGGGGGTTCGGTCCCGATGATCTGGTGATCGGCCAGGCGTGCGCCCTCCGGGCGCGGAAGCGAGTCGAGGAGTTCATCGACCTGGTCGCCGCCCTCGCCCGCGACAACCCCCGCGTCCGCGGGGTGCTGGCCGGCGACGCCATGCCCGGCGACGAGCCGTACCGTGAGAAGGTGCTCCAGCACATCGCGGCGTCCGGGTTGGGAAACCGGTTTCGGTGGCTCGGCAACCTGGACGACGTGGAGCCGTTCTACCACGGCATCGACCTGTTCGTGAGCACCAGCGAGTACGAGACGTTCGGGAACAGCGTGTGCGAGGCGATGGCCCTCGGCAAGCCGGTCGTCGGCTACCGCGGCGGGTCGGTCGCCGAAGTCGTCGGCGACACCGGGCGGATCGTCGAGAACGCGGACGTGCCGGCGCTGATCGCGGCCGCCCGCGAACTGATCGACCACCCTGCCCGGCTGGCGGCGCTGGGTGACACCGCCAAGCGGCGGGTGGCCGAGCGGTTCAACCCGGCCGTGAGCTTCCGCCGGTTGCGCGACTTGTACCGAACGCTCACCGCCCGGCCAGGCCCGGCCCCGCAAGTCCTCCTCGAATCGCATTCCTAAGGTTGGATCATGAGTTCATCGACCGCCGTGTTGGACCGCCCTTCCGCGACGACGCCCCGCGTCGCCCCCGCCCGCCCGCGGGACGGCCAGAAGGTCCGCATCGCCCTCGTCGGGGCCGGGGCCGCCACCCGCGAACTGCACATGCCGATCCTCGCCGGCCACCCCGGCGTCGAGATCGCCGCCGTGATCGACCGCGACCCGACCCGCGCCCGCGAGATCGCCGCCGCCTACGGCGTCCGCACCGTCCTCACGGACATGGCCGCCCTGACGCGGGACCTCGCCGACGCGGCGATCGTCTGCACCCCGCCGTTCCACCACGCCCCGGCCGCCATCGACCTCGCCGGCCGCGGGTTCCACGTCCTCGTCGAGAAGCCGATGGCGACCCGGCACGAGGACGCCGAGCGGATGGTCCGGGCGGCCGCCGACGCCGGGGTCGCGCTGTCCGTCAGCGTGTTCCGCCGGCTGTTCCCGGCCACCCGGCTGATGCGGGCACTGATCGACGCCGAGCTGTTGGGCGCGCCGCTGTCGTTCGACGCCGAGGACGGCGAGGTCTACAACTGGCCCACCGCCACCCTCGGGAACATGCGGAAGGACCTGGCCGGCGGCGGCGTGCTCATCGACTACGGGTCGCACACGTTCGACCGGCTGGTCGCCCTGTTCGACGGGCCGGGCGAGGTCCTCGACTACCGGGACAACGACCGCGGCGGGCAGGTCGAGTCCGACTGCGAGGTGCGGCTGCGGCTTCAGTACAAGGGCCGGCCGATCGACGGGCGGGTGGAACTGAGCCGCAGCCGGAACCTGCGGAACTCGTACCGCGTCCGGTGCGAGCGGGGCACGCTGGAACTCATGTCCGGCGAACGGACGAAGGTGCGGGTCATCCCGGACGGCGTCGCCGCCGTGGACCCGCAGACCGGCGAGCCGCGGGCGTTCGAGATGCACGCCGGGTGGGCCGGCGAGCCGGAACCGCATTCGTTCGAGGGGTTCCGCGTCCTACTCAACGACTGGCTGGACGCGATCCGGACCGGCGCGCCGCCGAAGCTCGACGGGGCGACCGTGCTGCCGTCGCTGAAGATCATCTCCGACTGCTACGCCCGGACCGCGAACCGGCTGCCGGAGCCGTGGGTCGAGGAGGGGCTGACGCCCGCGGCCGGCGTCCACACCGGGACCGGGAAGCCGAAGCGGGTGCTCATCACCGGCGCGACCGGGTTCATTGGCGGGCGGCTGGCCGAGGTCCTCGCCCTCCGCGACGGGTGGCAGGTGCGGGCGCTGGTCCACAACCCCGGTCGCGCGAGCCGCCTCTGCCGGCTGCCCGTCGAGATGGTGGTCGGCGAACTCAACGGCACGACGGACGCCGCGAAGTTCGTCGAGGGGTGCGACGCCGTCGTCCACTGCGCCATCGGCACGAGTTGGGGGAACCGAAAGGAAATCTTCGACGTGACGGTCGGCGGGACGAAGCGGCTGGCCGACGCCGCGCTCGCGGCCGGGGTCGGGCGGTTCGTCCACGTCAGCACGTTCGCCGTCCACGACCTGTCCCGGCCGGGCGTGATCGACGACACCACCCCGCCGGCCCCGCCGCCGGGTAACGACTACGCCGAGAGCAAGGCCGAGGCCGACCGGGAAATCCAGTCGGCCATCGGCCGCGGGCTGTGCGCCACCACCCTGCGGCTGGCGAACGTGTACGGCCCGAACTCGACCATCTTCACCACCCGTCCGCTCACCCACTTGATGGACGGGTCGCTAGTCCTGGCCGGCCCGGCCGCGAGCATCCCGTGCAGCACCGTGTACGTGGACACGGTCGTCGAGGCGATGGTCCGGGCGCTGGCCGCCCCGGCCGACCGGGTGAAGGGGGAGCTGTTCACGATCAGCGAGGGGGACGACCTGACCTGGGCGGACTTCTACGGGTTCTTCGCCAACGCCGCCGGCCGGCCGCTGCGGTTCGTCTCGGACGAGGAGTTCGCCCGGCTCAACCCGCCGGCCCGCCGCAACCCGTTCGGGTGGGCGCTGACGCCGTTCCGGGAGTTCGGCCGGGTCGTGACTTCTCCGGAGATGTGGGGACTGACCAAGCGGGTGCTGAAGGCGGAACCGATTTACTCCGCCGGGAAGGCGACGCTGGAGGCCGTGCCGCCGCTGAAGCGGGTGGTCACGAAGGCGTTGGGCATCGACACCCCGTTCGTGTACCAGCCGGAGCCGGTAGCCGCGGCCGAGGACTTCCTGTTCGACCTCACGCGGGTCGAGGTCCGGCGGACGAAGGCCGAGCAGGTCCTCGGCCTCCGGTCGCCGGTGTCGCGGGACCGGGCGCTGGCCCTGACGCTGGCGTGGGCGCGGGCCGCCCGCGTCCTCCCGACCGGGGCGCAGGCATGACCCCGACGGATCGCCCGCTGAAGGTCTGCTTCGCGACGTGGGCCCCGTTCGTCGGCGGGGCGGAAGTCGCCGCGGAACGGACGGCCCTCGGACTGACGGCCGCCGGCCAAGACGTGTTCATGCTCGTCGCCCAGGCCGGGCCGGTCCTCGACCGCTACCGCAAGGCCGGGCTGCGGTGCGTCGTCGCCCGGATGCGGTTCACCGGGAAGTGGGACTACCCGCTGTACTGGCTCGCCCGCCGGCGGCTGATCCGGATTCTGACGGACGAGAAGCCGGACCTGATCCACGGCAACGACCTGCCGACGCACGCCATGGTCGCGGACGCGGCCCGGCGGGTCGGGCTGCCGCGGGTCTGCCACCACCGGTTCCCGTTCCCCGGCACCGCCATCGACTGGATGAACAAGTTCGGGGCCGAGCGGCACGTGTTCGTGTCGCGGGCGCTCATGGACGAGATGTGCGCCGCGTCCCCGACCCTCGCCGCGTCCGCCCGCGGCGTCCTGTACGACGGCCTCCCGCTGTCGCCCGTCCCGACCGCGGCCGACCGGCTGACCGTCCGCCGCCAGCTCGGGTTGCCGGCGGACAAAGTCATCGTCCTCTTCGCCGGGCAGATCATCGAGCGGAAGGGCGTCGCCGACCTGATCCGGGCGTGGGGCCTGTTGCCGGCCGCCGCCCGCGCGGCGGCGGAGTTGGTGATCGTCGGCGACGACCTCGCCGGGAACGGGGCGTACCGGGCGGAAATGGAAAAACTGGCCGCGGCCGAGAGCTGCCCGGCGAAGTTCGTCGGGTTCCAGAAGAACGTGGCCGACTGGCTGACCGCGGCCGATGTCGCCGTCGTCCCGTCGCACGTCGAGCCGCTCGGCAACGCGACGCTGGAGGCGATGGCCCTCGGCCTGCCGGTCATCGGCGGGGACGTGGGCGGCATCCCGGAGATGGTCGCGGCCGAACGAACTGGCCTGCTCGTCCCGCCGAAGTCGCCGCCCCAACTGGCCGCGGCGCTCGCCCGGCTGATCGCGAACCCGGCGGAGCGGGCGGCGTTCGGCGCGGCCGGGGCGGCCCGCTGCCGGGACCTGTTCGCGCTCGAGCCGCACGCCCGGAACGTGATCGAAACCTACCGCCAACTCGTCCCCGGACGCCCCTCGACGCCCGCATGATCCTCCTCGTCACGGACATCTTCCCTCCCACCCGCGGCGGGAGCGGCCGCTGGTTCTGGGAGCTGTACCGGCGGCTCCCGGCGGGTTCGGTCCACGTCGCGGCCCACGACACGCCGGACGCGGCCGCGTTCGACCGCACCCACGAGTTACCTATCACCCGCGTGCCCCTGCGGTTCACGAACTGGGGCGTGGTCGGCCCCCGCGGCGTCAAGACTTACGTTCGGACGGCCCGCGCGGTGGGCCGAGTCGTCCGGGCCACCCGCCCCTCTGTCATGCATTGCGCCCGGTGCGTGCCGGAGGGGTTCGTCGCCCGGATGCTCCGGGCCGTCGGCGGGCCGCCGTATTGGCTGTACGTCCACGGGGAGGAACTCACGATCGCCCAGGCCAGCCGGCAGGTCCGGTGGATGGCCCGGCGGAGCTTCGCCGGGGCCGCCCACGTGATCGCGAACAGCCGCAACACGCGGGACATGCTGCTGGCCGACTGGCAGGTCCCCGCGGACCGCATCACCGTCCTCCACCCCGGCGTGGATGCGACCGCGTTCACCCCGGCCCCGCGGGACCGGGCCGTCCGCGACCGCCTCGGCTGGGGCGACCGGCCGGTCGTGCTGACGGTCGGGGCGCTGTCCGAGCGGAAGGGCCAGGACACGATGATCCGCGCCCTGCCGGCCGTCCGGCGGGCCTTCCCCGGCGTGCTGTACGCGGTGTGCGGGGAGGGGTGGGAGCTGGCCCGGCTCCAACGGCTAGCGGACGAGTTGAACGTCCGCGACGCGGTCCAGTTCCGCGGCCCGCCGGCGGACCGCGAACTCGTCGAGTGCTACCAGCAGTGCGACGTGTTCGCGCTAGCGAACCGCCGGGCCGGGTGCGACGTGGAAGGGTTCGGGATCGTCCTGTTGGAAGCCCAGGCGTGCGGAAAGCCGGTCATCGCCGGCCAGTCCGGCGGGACGGCTGAGACGATGACTACCGACACCGGCGTCGTGATCGACTGCACCACCCCGGACCGGCTGGCCGAGGTCGTGATCGCGTGGCTGGGTGACCCCGCCGGCCGCGACCGGATGGGGCGGCGGGGCCGCGAGTGGGTCGTGAACAACTTCGACTGGTCGGCCCTCGTCCCGCAAGCGGCCAAGCTGTTCGGCCTTCCCGCGGGTTAATGTTCGATCGATTCGTCTGGACCGATTTGACCGGTTTTCAAACCGCATGACCATTACTTACCCGAGCAAGACGCCCGCAATTTACCACGAGGAGTCGGAGGCGCTGACCGTGGCCGTGCGGCTCCGGACGGCGGACCCGGCCGTCCGCCGCGGGGAACCGGTAACGTGGGGGTTGCCCTGGCCCCGCGGGGCGGTTCGATCCGTGGACCAATTCCGGTTCCTCGGCCCGGACGGCCAACCGGGACCGCTACAAGCAGCCGTGCTAGACCGGTGGTCGGACGGGAGCGTCCGGTGGTGCTTGTTCGACTTCCTCGCGACGACCGGGGACGGGGACGCCCGGATCGAGGTCCGGTCCGGCCGGGCCGTGGACTCGCCGCCGCTCGACGACCGCCCGTCTGCCGGACCCGTCGCCGCCGTGGCCGGCGGGTTACGGGTGGAAGTCGGCGGCACAACACTCGTGACGGCGCGGTCGGCCGCCGGTCCGGTGGCGGAAGTCCTCCTCCGCGGGGCGTTGGGCGACGGCCGCCCGTTCCACCCCCGCTTCGAGGCGAAGGCTCTTGAAAGCGGTCCCGTGCGCACCCGCATCGGGTTCACGTCGGCCGACCTGCCCGACGGGTTGACGGCCTTCGGACACATCGACTTCTTCCCATCCACGCCCGTGGTCCGGGTCCAGTTGACCCTGCGAAACACCCGCGCGGCCGGCCACCCCGGCGGCAACTGGGACCTGGGCGGGGCAGGCTCGACGGACCTCCGCGACCTCACCGTCGCGGCCCGGTTCCTGACGGCGTCCGGCCCGGCGGTCGTGAGCTGCTCCGCGGAGCGCGGGCAGCCGGCCCGCGCGTACCCGGCCGGCATCGAACTATACCAGGACTCCAGCGGCGGGGAGAACTGGAAGCACCACACACACCTGAACCGGGACCGGGTCGTGCCGCACCGGTTCCGCGGGTACCAAGTGACGGCCGACGGGACCACGGTGGCCGGCTTACGGGCCACGCCCGTGGTGACGGTCGCGCGGGGCGGCCGCACCCTGGGCGTGACCATGCCGTACTTCTGGGAGAACTTCCCGAAAGCGGTCGCGGCCGATTCCGACGGGTGGGCGTTGGGGTTGTTCCCCCGTCAATCCACCGCGCCGTACGAACTGCAAGGCGGGGAACAGAAGACGCACGTCTTTTACGTCGCGCTAGACCGGGACGAGGTGACCGACGACCCGCTCGCGTGGGCGCGAACCCCGACGCTCGCGCATGCCGACCCGGAATGGTACGCGGCCGCCGAGGCCGTCCCGTACCTGACGCCGGCCGCCGCGGACCAGAACACGGCCTACAAGCGACTCGTCGATCAGGCGATCGAGGGACCGGACACGTTCTTCGCCAAGCGAGAGGTCATCGACGAGTACGGGTGGCGGAACTTCGGGGACGTGTACGCCGACCACGAGGCCGTCCGCCACGACGGGCCGGAAGCCCTTGTCTCGCATTACAACAACCAGTTCGACGTGGTTCGCGGGTGCGCGGTGCAGTTCCTCCGGTCGTCCGACCCGCGGTGGTGGGACCTGCTCGTCCCGGCCGCGGACCACACCTGCGACGTGGACATCTACCACACCACCGGGGACAAGGCGGCGTACAACGGCGGGCTATTCTGGTGTACGGCCCACTACTCGGACGCGGACACCGGCACCCACCGGACCTACCCGCGGTCGCTCCGCCGGTCGAACGACCCCGGCCTGGACGGGGCCAGCGGCGGGCCGAGCGCGTCCCACGTCTACGCCCAGGGACTGATGCTCGCCCACTTCCTGACCGGCAATCCGCTCTACCGGGAGGCGGCGACCGGGCTGGCTTGGTTCGTCCACCGGCTCGATAAGCCGCAGGCCCGGTTCCGACTCCTGGCGAACATCCCCTCGGGGTTGTTAACGGAGTCCCGGGCCGGGTACCACGGCCCCGGCCGGGCGACCGCGAACGCGATCCTCGCGTTGGTCGTCGGCCACCGACTGACCGGCGATCGGCGGCTGCTCGACAAGGCCGAGGAGTTGATCCGGCGGGTGGCCCACCCGTGGCAGGACCTGGACGCCCTCGACCTGCTGAACGCCGAGCATCGGTGGTTCTACACCATGCACCTCCAGGCGGTCGGCGAGTACCTCGACCACAAGGCCGAGTTGGGCGAGACAGACCGGGGGTACGCCCACGCCCGGCAGACGCTGCTGCACTACGCGGCGTGGATGGCCGCGAACGAGCGGCTGGTGCTGGACCGCCCGGCCGCGGTCCAGTTCCCGACTGAGACCTGGGCCGCCCAAGACATGCGAAAGGTTGAAGTCTTTCAGTACGCGGTGAAGCACACGACCGGGCGGGACCGGGCGGCACTCCTCGAACGGGCGGAATGGTTCTTCGCCCACGTCGTGCGGACCCTCGGTGAGTTCCGAACCCGGTCCCTCTGCCGGCCCGTGGTATTGATGTTGAACTTCGGCTGGTCGCGGACGTGGTGGCAAGCCAACCCCGGCGAGGCCGCCCCGCCCCCGGCGGTGTCCGTCACTCGGGCCGAGGTTCCGGACGACTGGTCCCTGCCGACCTCCCAGAAGGCGATCGCCATCCGCCGGGCCAAGCGTCTGGCGGTCGTCACCGGCCTGGCGGCGGCCGCGGCGGTGGTCGGAATCATCACTCGTTGACCCTTACTCTTGCCGCAATTGCCCTCACCTTCCCGTCGAAGTTCAACATCCCGAACGAACGACACGTCGGCCACTCCCAGAATCGCCGGTTCATCACCAATCCTGTCAGGCAATCCCGCACACGCCGCCTCCCGCAACTCCCGACAGATCAAAAACACGCCTCCCGACTGGTGTGGCACGTCATCAACTTTAATTTAACACCGTAGTTCCAAGTTTCGGCGACCCGACCCCCGACCGCGGCGGCGGACGCCTCCCCGAAGCAGGTGCGGCCCACCCCCACGGGCGGCGTAACCCACGGGGACGGAGTCCGTAAACCTCGACCCAACAGTCGGTTCCGACGAACGCTTGGACGGCGACGACATCCCCAGACCGCGTCCCCGACCGACGCCGTAACCCTCGCCCCGCCCTCCGCTTTTCCCCCCTGAGACCTACCAGATGTGCGGGATCGCCGGTGTTTTCTTCGCGAACAGCGCCCAAGTTCCGGATAACGCCGCCCTGCGGGCCATGAGCGAGGCCATCGTGTCCCGCGGGCCGGACGGCGAGGGCCTCCGGGCCGAGGCCGGCGTCGGCCTCATCCACCGCCGCCTGTCCATCATCGACATCGGCGGCGGCGCGCAGCCGATGGGCAACGAGGACGGCTCCGTTCAGGTCGTCTTCAACGGCGAAATCTACAACTACGAAAAGCTCAAGGCCGAACTCGAAGCCGCCGGGCACACGTTCAAGTCCCGCAGCGACACCGAGGTCCTCGTCCACCTGTACGAGGACCGCGGCGAGAAGATGGTCGAGCACCTCCGCGGCATGTTCGCGTTCGCCATCTGGGACCGCCGCCGCCGGCGGATGCTGCTCGCCCGCGACCGGATCGGCATCAAGCCGCTGTACATCTACCGCGACGGCGAGAAACTCCTGTTCGCGTCCGAGCCGAAGGCCATCCTCGCGTATCCCGGCTTCCGGCCGGAGATCGACCACGCCGCCCTCGAAGACTTCCTCACCTACGGCAACGTGCCGGGGCCGCGGTCGATCTTCAAGGGCGTCACGAAGCTGCAGCCCGGCCACACGCTGCTGCTCGAACCGGGCCGGCTGGAGTCGGCCCCGCGGTCGTACTGGCGGCTGAAGTTCGAGCCGGACGAGAAGCTGACGAGCGAGGAGTGGGTCGAGGCGATCCAGGCGAAGTTCGACGAGACGGTGAAGGCGCACATGATCGCCGACGTGCCGGTCGGGGCGTTCCTGTCCGGCGGCATCGACTCGAGCGCCGTCATCGCCGCCGCCAGCCGGCAGTACCACGGCCAACTGCGGACGTACTCGATCGGGTTCAAGGAGCACGGGTTCAGCGAGCTACCCTACGCCCGCGCCGTGGCCGAGAGCTTCGGCACGGCCCACAGCGAGCGGGTGCTCATCCCGGACTCCGGCCGGGTGCTCGACGGGCTGACGCAGTGCTTCGACGAGCCGTTCGCCGACCCGGCGGCCGTGCCGACGTTCCTGCTCGCCCGCACCGCCGCCCGCGACGTGAAGGTCGTCCTCACCGGCGACGGCGGGGACGAGGCGTTCGGCGGGTACTCGCGGTACGCCCACGACCTCCGCGAATCGGCCGTCCGGCACATGTTGCCGAAGTGGTTCCGCCAGGGCGTCGTCGGCCCCATCGCGAGCATCTGGCCGCAGACGGCGTGGCTGCCCCGGCCGCTGCGGTTGAAGTGGGCGTTGACGCACCTGTCGATGGACCCGGCGGCGGCGCACGCGAACTCGATCTCGCTCTGCCGCCAGCCGCTCCGCCGCAGCCTGATGGCCCCGGACGTGGTCGCCCGGCTGGTCGGGTACGACCCCGGCCTGACGGTCCGGCTGGCGCACCAGGGGACGTGCCCGAACGACCCGCTCGCCGGGATGCTGGCGGCGGACGTGAGCACGGTCCTGCCGGACGACTTCCTGGTGAAGGTGGACCGGGCGACGATGGCCGCCGGCGTCGAGGCCCGGCCGCCGCTGCTCGACCACGAGCTGTTGGAACTCGCCGCCCGCGTGCCGTCGCGGTTCAAGGTGCGGAACGGCGAGACGAAGTGGATCTTCAAGCAGGTGGCCCGGCGGTCGCTGTCGAGCGACGTGATCGACCGGCCGAAGCACGGGTTCGAGGTCCCGGTCGGCGAGTGGCTGAAGGGGCCGCTGCGGGACCGGTTCACGGACATCGTGCTGGCCCCGAACGGGGCGGTTAGCTCGTTGTTGGACCGCCGCGAGGTGGCGAAATTGTTCGCCCGCCACCAGCGCGGGGCACGGGGCCTCGGGAAGATTCTGTGGTCCCTGCTCATCCTCGGCGACTGGGCCGAGCGCTACCTGACGGCGAACTCGCCGTACACGCCCCCGCCGTTCACCCCGACCATCACCCCGGCCTGCGCCGTTTGAGGACTGGTACCATGCCCACGCTCCAGGAATTGACCGCCCCGGCCGTCGTCGTCCGCGAGGCCCCGCCCGCCCCGCGGCGGTCGGCCCTCGGCGTGCTCAAGGACTACGCGTCCATCGCCCGGCCGGACCACTGGTTCAAGAACGTGTTCATGGCGCTCGGCGTCCTGCTCGCGTTCTTCTACTACCCGCAGTTGTTCACCGTCGCCGCGCTGGCGAGCATCGCCCTGGCCGTGGCCGCGACGTGCCTGATCGCGTCGAGCAACTACACGATCAACGAAATCCTGGACGCCCCGCGGGACCGGCTGCACCCGAGCAAGCAGAACCGCCCGGCCGCGGACGGCCGCATCTGGCTGCCCGCCGGGTACGCCCAGTGGATCCTCCTCGGCGTGGCCGGCCTCGGCCTCGCGAGCCTCATCAACATGCCGTTCTTCTGGACCGGGCTGTCGCTCTTGGTGATGGGCCTCGTCTACAACATCCCGCCGGTGCGGACGAAAGAGCTGCCGTACATCGACGTGCTGAGCGAGTCGGTGAACAACCCGATCCGGCTGTTGCTCGGGTGGTTCGCGGTGACGGCCGGGGAGGTCCCGCCGGTGTCGCTTTTGATCGCGTACTGGATGATCGGGGCGTTCTTCATGGGGGCGAAGCGGTTCGCCGAGTACCGGTACATCGGGGACAAGGAGCGGGCGGCGGCGTACCGGAACTCGTTCCGGTACTACGACGAGAACAAGCTGCTCGTCAGCCTGTTCGGGTACGTGGCGATGTTCGCCCTGTTCCTCGGGGTGTTCATCATCCGCTACCACCTGGAGCTGATGCTCATGACCCCGCTGGTGGCCGGGTTCGTGTGCTTCTACATGTACGTCGCCCTGAAGCCGGACAGCGCGGCCCAGAACCCGGAGAAGCTGTACAAGGAGCGGGGGCTGATGGTGTTCCTGGCGGTGTGCGTGGTGGCGTTCTTCGCGCTGATGTTCGTCCACATCCCCGGCCTGTACCAGTTCTTCAACGTCCAGCCGTCGCCGGTGAACCCGCTGTGGAAGATCTGACCCGGTCCGTCCGGAAACCTCCCCCTAACCGAGCGGGTGACAGTCGCATGGGCCTGGTAGACCCGACCGCTTATACGCCCTACGCGGTGACGGTCGATACCGAAGAAGAATGGGATTGGGACGGCGCGTACCCGACCGAGCGGCCGGGCGTGGAGAACATCGCCCGCCTGCCCGAATTGCAAGCGGTGTGCGCCCGGCACGGGGCGTCGGTGACGTACTTCGTGAACTACGCCGTGCTGGCCGACCCGGTGGCGCGGGCCGTGGTGCTCGACCTGGCCGCGCGACCGGGGGTGGAGATTGGGATGCACATCCACCCGTGGAACACGCCGCCGCTCACCGGGTCGGGCCCCGTGCGGCCGCGGGACACGTTCCTGCACAACCTGCCGCCGGCGGAGGCCCGCGCGAAGTTGGAGGCCGTGTACGACCTGTTCGCCCGGCACGGGTTGCGGCCGACGAGCTTCCGCGGCGGGCGGTACTCGACCGGCCCGGCGATTCAGGACTTCCTGCGGGACAAGGGGGTCGTCGCGGACGCCTCGATTCTCCCGTTCAGTTCCTGGCCGGACGACGGCGCGCCGGACTACCGGCACCGGCGGCTCGACCCCCGGCGACTCCCGCCGCGGCGGCCCGGCGACCCGCCGCTGTGGGAAATCCCGCTGACCCTGGCGTACTCCCGCCGGCCGTTCGGGTTCTGGCACCGGGTCCACGAACTCGTGGCCCACTCGCCGCTGCGGCACCTCCGGCTGATCGGCGTGCTGGACCGACTGGGCGTCGTGCGGAAGTCCTGGCTGAACGTCGAGACACCGCTCGGCCAGCGGCCGGCCCGGTTCCTCCGATCCCTCCGCCGGGCCCGCCCGCGGACGATCGACATTTGCTTGCACAGTTCCTCCCTGATCGCCGGGGGGAACACGTTCACCCGCACGCCGGCCGACCGGGCACGGGTGCTGGCCAACCTCGACGAAGCACTCGGCTGTCTCGCCCAGTGGCCGGAATTCCGACCGGCGACCGTGACCGAAATCGCCACTCTCCTGGAAGAACATCATGCGCGTTCTCGGAATTAGCCCGTTGGACAAGGACTCGACCGTTTCCTTCATGGAAGACGGGCGGGTGGTCTTCGCCTGCGGCGAGGAGCGGTTGTCCCGCGTCAAGTTGCAAGACGGGTTCCCGTACCGCGCCCTCGACCTGGGGCTGAAGCGGACCGGGTGGGACCCGGCGTCCATCGACGCGGTCGCGTATGCGTTCTTCGACGCCGCCGAGGAAGCACGGCTGATGCGGGCGGCCCAGGCGGCGGACGCCGACGCCCATTCCGCGGGATGCACGGCCCCGTCCCTCCGGGCGCTCGGCCGGGCCGAGTCGGGGTACGCCCTCGACCGCACGGTCCGCATTCACGGGCTGACGACCGAAGCGTCCGAGTTCATGCCCCGGAAGGCGTGGTGGAAGAGGCTGGCGTACCGGACGACCGCCCGCGTGCCGCGACTGGACTGGGCGGCCCACCGCCGGGAGTTCCGGGCGTGGGTGGCGGCGGCCGCGGCCGACCACGAGCGGTGGAACCGTGAGTTGGACGCCGGGTTGGCCAAGTACGGCCTGACCGGCAAGCTGCGGCGGTTCCACCACCACGACACGCACGCGGCGAACAGCTTCTATGCGTCCGCGTACGAGTCGGCCCTGGTCGTCACGCTGGACGGGTACGGGTCCGGGTGCTGCGGCGGGGTGTACGTCGGAGACGCCCAGGGCCTCCGGCCGCTGCACCGGTTCGCGTTCCCGAACTCGCTGGGCCACTTCTACGAGCAGGTGACCAGCGGGCTGGGGTTCAAGCCGAGCCGCCACGAGGGGAAGATCGTCGGGCTGGCGGCCTACGGCAACCCGGAGCACCTGCGAGCCGTGTTGCGGGAGCGGTTCGAGTGCAAGGACGGGGACATCAAGATTCGGGCCGGGTTGAACGCCCTGTTCTGCCGGGCCTTGGCCGGCCGGTTCGCCAAGCGGGACATCGCCGCCGCCTACCAGCGGGTGCTCGAGGAGGTGACAGCCGAGACGATCGCGTACTGGCTGAAGCGGACGGGGATGACCCGCGTGGTCATGTCCGGCGGGGTCAACGCGAACGTGAAGCTCAACCAGCGGGTGAAGGAGCTGCCGGGCGTCGAGGGGGTGTTCATCTACCCGAACATGGGGGACGGCGGGTGCGGCACCGGGGCCGCCATGCTTGTGTTCGGGCACGACAAGGTCGCCCGCGGGCCGCTGGAGAACGTGTACTACGGCCCGGACTACTCGGACGCCGATATCCGGAAGGCCCTGGACGCGGCCGGTCTCAAGTACGAGCGGCACGACGACGTGGAGGACCAGGTCGGCGAGTTGCTCGCCCAGAACGCCATCGTCGGCCGGTTCGCGGGGCGGATGGAGTACGGCCCGCGGGCGCTGGGGAACCGGTCCGTGCTGTACCCTGCCACGGAGCCGGAAGTCAACCAGTGGCTCAACCAGCAGCTCGGCCGGACGGAGTTCATGCCGTTCGCCCCGGCGGCGCTGGCCGAGGCCGGGCCGGAACTGTTCAAGAATCTCGCCGGGGCCGAGAAGGCGGCCGAGTTCATGACCGTCACATTCGACTGCACGGAGAAGATGAAGCGGCTCTGCCCGGCCGCCGTCCACGTGGACGGCACGGCCCGGCCGCAGCTGGTCAGCGAGCGGACGAACGCGAGCTTCTACCGCATTCTGAAGGCGTACGAGGCCCGGACAGGGATCCCGGTCGTCATCAACACGAGCTTCAACATGCACGAGGAGCCGATCATCTGCTCGCCGGAGGACGCGGTCCGGGCCTTCCTGCTCGGGAACATCGACTACCTGGCGATCGGGCCGTTCCTGGTGCCGCACCCGAAGCTGTCGGAAAACATCGCCCGGCGGGAGAAAGCCGGCCCGCCCCGGTCCCGCGAACGGCTCGCGCACGCGGCTCCCGCCCTGTAACTCCCATGAGCGACATGCCAACACCCGCGCCCTTCTGGCCGCGACCGCTCCTAACTATCCTCGCCGCAGGGTTCGCCCTCCGGCTGGTGTTGTGGGTCGGCTTCGTCGGCGTCGAACCGCGGATCGCGGACGAGAAGGACTACGTCGAACTGGGCCGGCAGATCGCCGTCACCGGCGAGTACGCGTACCGCCCCGGCGTTCCCACCTCCCTCCGCCCGCCGCTGTACCCGGCGATGATCGCAGCCGTGTACGCAGTCGCCGGGGTGGACAACTTCTCGGCCGTCCGGCTGACCCAGGCGGTCCTCAGCCTGGGAATTTGCGTCCTGATGTACAACCTGGGCCGGCTCGTGTACGGCCCGCGGGCAGGCCTCTGGGCGGCCGGGCTGTTCGCGTTCTACCCGACGTTCCTGGGGTACAACAACCTGATCCTGACGGAGGTGCTGTTCACCTTCTGGACCGTCGCGGGCGCGCTGGCGACGGTCTGGGCCTTACGGCGGGACGACCCCCGCGGCCTGGTGGCCGCCGGCGTTTTGCTCGCCCTGGGCGCGCTGACGCGGAGCATCCTGTACCCGTTCGCGCCGATCCTCGGCCTGTTCTTGCTCGTTACCTGGAGGGGGGGCGCGGCCCGGCGGGCGTTGGCCGTGCTCGCGTTCGCCGTCCCGTTCGCCGCCGTCTTGACCCCCTGGGCGGTCCGCAACACCCGCGTCCATCAGGTGTTCATCCCGGTCGATTGCATGGGCGGGCGGAACTTCATGATGGGCAACTACGAACACACCCCGATGTACCGGTCGTGGGACGCGATCTCGATCACCGGCGACCGGGAGTGGATCGCCGTGCTGAAGGCCCGGCACCCTGGGGAATGGACGGCCACGACGCAAGGGCAGGTCGATCAGCTCGCGATGAAGCAAGCGGTACGGTTCATCTTTGAACAACCCGGACTGACGGCCCGCCGGGACGCGATTAAATTCTTCGACTTCTGGGGTCTCGATCGGGAGCTTATCGCGGCGACGAAGCTCGGCCACTTCGGCCCCGTCCCGCTCCCCGCCCTGTGCGCCCTCGCCGTCGCGGTGTGTGGCAGTTACGTGTTCGTCCTGTTCGCCGGGGCGTTCGGGGCGGCCACCCGCCCGCCGACCGACGGCCGCGTTCACGCCTTCGTCCTCCTGCTCATCGCGTTCGTGTGCGGCGTTCACACGCTGGTGTTCGCCCACTCCCGGTACCACGTGCCGGTCATGCCGTTCGTGATGCTCTACGCCGCGGCCGCACTCACGATGCCGCCGGCCACCGGCCCGCGATACCGCGCCGGTCGGTGGCTGGCGGTCGGATTCTGTGTGCTGATCGCCTTCGGGTGGTGCTGGAATTTGCTCGCGGGGGACTGGAATAAAGTGTTCACCGCCCTCGGTCTCTCGAACTAACCCCGACCCGGACCATGACCCCATCGCCCGCTACCGCCGTGGCCGTGTTCGACCTGGACGGCACGCTCGTCCGCGGGGACAGCTTCCTGCCGTTCGTCGTCGGGTACGCCCGCGCCTCCCGCCGCGTCCGGCCGCTCGTCACCCTCCCCGTCTGGGTCGGGCTGTACGCCGCCCGGATCATCCCGGACCACCGCGCGAAGCAGAACGTCCTCGTCTCCACGTTCCGCGGCCAGCCCCGCGCGGCCGTCGCCGAACACGCGGATCGGTTCGTCGAGGCGTGGATTCGGCCCCGGTTGCACGCCCCCGTGTTCGAGCGGTTGACCGAGCACCTGACGGCCGGCCATCGCGTCATCTTGTTGTCCGCCAGCCCGGACCTGTACGTCGAGGCGGTCGGCCGGGCGCTCGGAATAAACGAGGTCCTCTGCACCCGCGTCCGCGGCACGGCCGACGCCTGGGACGGGGCGCTCGACGGCCCGAACTGCAAGGGCGACGAGAAACTCGCCCGCCTCCGCGGCCACCTCGGGGCCGCCGACTGGCCGGCGGAATCGTTCGCCTACGGCGACTCGAAATCCGACCTGCCGGTCCTCCGGTGGGCGACGCACGGCTTCCTCGTGAACAAGCGGGGCGAACTGTCCCGCGTGACCCCGCGACCGACTGTTACCGCTTAGGATTGTTTCCCATGCCCGGAATCACCGGCCTCGTCGGAACGACGTGCGACACGGAACTGCTGCCGCGGATGCTCGGCCGGATGCGGCACCATTCGTGGTACCAGCAGGACGCCTGGACCAGCGACGACGGCGCGGCCGCCCTCGGCCGCGTCAGCCTCGGGTACGTCAACGCCGCCCCGCAACCGGCCGCCAACGAGGACGGCACGAAGCGGGCGCTGTTGGAAGGTGAAATCTACGACTACGCCACGCTCCGGGCGGAACTCGAGGCCCAGGGCCACCGGTTCCGCACCGACGGCCACGCGGAGTTGCTGCTGCACGGGTGGGAACAATCCGGCGTCGCGTTCGTCCGCCGATTGAACGGGTGCTTCGCCGCCGCCGTCTGGGACGCCGCCGCCGGCACGCTGACGCTGCTCAACGACCGCTTCGGCATGCGGCCGCTTTACTACTCGCACTCGGCCGGGAAGCTCCTGTTCGGGTCCGAGGCGAAGTCGATCCTCGCGGACGGCGACCTGTCGCGGGCCATCGACCCCCGCGGCCTCGCCGAGTTCTTCACGTTCGGCCAGTACCTCGGCGACACCACGTCGTTCTCCGCGATCCGCCTGCTGCCCGCCGCCGGCGTGCTGACGTACTCCACGGCCGACGACCGCCTCGGCCTCACCCGGTACGCCCGGCTCGGCGAGACGTGGAAACTCGGCTCCGCGTCCACGACCGACGCCCTCGACCGGATCGACGACGCCTTCGCGAAGTCCGTCGCCCGCTGCACCACCGGCGCGCCGGGCCTCGGCCTGTCGCTGTCCGGCGGCCTCGACGCCCGCACCGTCCTCGGCCTCATCGACCCGGCGCAGCCGGTCACGACCGTCTGCCTGGGGATGGAGGGCAGCATCGACGTGAAGTGCGCCGCGGAGCTGGCCCGGATCACGAACCGGCCGCACCACATGCACACGCTCGGGACGAAGTTCCTCGACCAGTTCGAGCGGCACATGCGGGACATGGTCCACCTCACGGACGGCCAGTACCTGTGCCAGTGCATCGTGATGCCGACGCTGCCGATGTACCGCGACCTGGGGATCAAGACGCTGGCCCGCGGGCACGCCGGCGAGCTGATGCACATGACGAAGGCGTACAACTTCTCGCTCGACGCCGAGGCGATGGGGCTGACGGCCGCCACCCTCGACGGGTGGCTGTGGAAGCGGCTCCAGGCCCACATGCTCGACGGCGTGGACGGCCTGCTGTTCACGCCCGCGTTCGGCACGGACCTGGACGCCGTCGCCCGCGAATCGCTCCGCCAGAGCATGAAGGACTCGGAAGACGTCCGGCCGCCGGTCCACCGCATCTGGCAACTGTTCGTGGCCGAGCGCATCCGGCGGGAGACGGGGCTGTCGATGACCGAGTTCGGGTCCGTCGTCGAGACCCGCGTGCCGTACCTGGACACGGCGCTGTTGGACGCGCTCATGGCCGCCCCGCCGGAGTTGAAGCTGACGGACACGGTGCAGGCGCACATCCTCCGGAAGCGGCAGCCGAAGTTCCTGGACGTGGTGAACGCGAACAACGGGTCGCGGCTCGGGGCCGGGCCGCTGGCGAAGGCGGTGGCGAAGCTGAAGCTGAAGGTGTTCGCGAAGCTCGGGGTGAAGGGCTACCAGCCCTACGAGCGGCTCGGCCTGTGGCTGCGGCGGGAGTTGCGGCCGACGGTCCAACGGTTGCTGCTGGACGACCGCTGCCTGTCCCGCGGGGTGTTCAACCCGGAGACGGTGCGGACGGTGGTGAACAACCACTTCGCCAACACCCGCAACCACACGTTCCTGCTGCTGGCGATGATGATCTTCGAGCTGGGCCAGCGGGAGTTCGTGGACGGCGACGCGTACGCGAGCGAGGCCGCCCCGGCCGCCGTGGCGTGACGCCGCGGGTGGAAGGTGGGAATGAGATTTTGGCTTTCACCCCGAAGGGGTGGGAGATGTCAGCCCAGGGCAAGGAGCGGAGCGACGCCGCCCTGGGTGGCGGCCGCAACCACCCCGCAGGCTGAAAGCCTGCGACAAGGCGGCCGCAGACACGCCGGACGCCCGCGCCCAGGGCGTTGCCCTGGGCTGAGCGCTCCCACCCCTTCGGGGTGAAAACCGGAATCAAGGCCCTGCCGAACGGGTTCCGTTGATTCCACGCATCATATGTGTCGGGGCGCGAGACCGCCACGGCACGGAAACCGCCAACGTCCTTCGACACGGAATGAAGGCACTCCGATGAACGACGCCCGCCCGGTCGTCTGCCAACTGGTCCACACGCTCAACGTCGGCGGGGCCGAGGTCCTCGCCGGCAACCTCGCGCGCCGCCTCCGCGACCGCTACCGGTTCGTCTTCCTCTGCCTGGACGACCTCGGCCCCGGCGCGGAGCAGCTGAAGGCCGAGGGGTTCGACGTGGAGGTGATCGGCCGCAAGCCGGGGCTGGACTGGCGGTGCCCGCTCCGACTCGCGGCCCGGTGGCGGCACCACGGGGTTCAATTGGTGCAGGCGCACCAGTACACGCCGTTCTTCTACGCCCTGCTCGGCCGGGTGCGGGCCGGCCGCGTGCCGATCGTGTTCACGGAACACGGCCGCCACTTCCCGGACTACCCGCGGCCGAAGCGGAAGGTGGCGAACTGGGTGCTGATGAAGCGGCGGGACCGGGTCGTCGCCGTCGGCCGGTCGGTGAAGCAGGCGCTGCTGGAAAACGAGGGCATCCCGGACCGGAAGGTCGAGGTGATCCCGAACGGCATCGACACCGACCGGTTCGTCCCGTCGCCGGCGGTACGGGCGGAAGTCCGGGCCGAACTCGGCCTCCGGTCGGACGAGTACGCGGTGCTGATGGTCGCCCGGCTCGACCCGATCAAGGACCACCTGACGGCGCTGCGGGCGTGCGTCCGCGCCGGCCGCGTGATCCCCGGCCTGAAGCTCGTCGTCGTCGGCGACGGCCCGGAGCGGCCGGCGATCGAGGCGTTCATCCGGGAACACAAGCTCGGCGGCCTCGTCCGGCTGCTCGGCACGCGGCACGACGTGCCGCGGCTGTTGACCGCGGCCGACACGCTCTTGTTGACGAGCGTGAGCGAGGGGATTCCGCTGACGATCATCGAGGCGATGGCGACCGGCGTGCCGGTGGTGAGCACGGCCGTCGGCAGCGTGGCGGACGTGGTGACGCCGTCGGTCGGTCTACTCGCGGACGCCCGCGACGATGTGGCGGTAGCGGGTCATTTGGCGAACCTCGGCCGGTCGCGGCTGTTGCGGGTCGCGATGGGCGACCAGGGCCGCGCCCGGGCGGTGGCGGAGTTCTCCGAGGCGGTCATGGCCGCCCGGTACGCGAAGCTGTTCGACGCGACGATCGGGAGCGTCGGGACCACACCCGTGGGCCAGACGCCGCGGTCGGTAGCCACGACCGACGTGAACGCGGGGACCGCACCGAATCGGTAGTTCTGCTATTATTGGTTTTGACGCGACGCATACGAGAAGGAGGAGGCGATGCCCAGTCGCCCAGACGCGGGCCGCGACCTGCGGATTGACTTTTTTCGCGGCGTTGTTTTGATCATTATCTTTGTCACCCACACGAACCCCAACCTGTTCAAGAAGCTCGTGCCGACCGCGTTCGGGTTCTCGGACGCGGCCGAGGCGTTCGTGTTCCTGTCCGGGTACGTCGCCGGGGTGGCGTACCTGAAGGTCCTCCGGGCGGGCGGGTTCCGGGCCGTCCAACTGCGGATCCTGAAGCGTTGCGGGACCATCTACGCGGCCCACATCGTCACGCAGTTCCTGTGCGTCGCGCTCGCCCTCCAGTGCGGCCTCGGCCTATCCGACCCGATGGTCAACGCCGGGCTGTTCGAGACCCAGCCGGCGGAGGCCCTCCGGCGCGTGGCGTCGCTGTCGTACTTCGCGTGGGCGTTCGATGTCCTTCCGTTGTACCTGGCGATCCTGCCGTTCCTGCCGGCGGCGCTGTGGGTGGGTACGCGGTTCGGGTTCCGGTGGGTGTTCGCCGCCTCGTTCGTCCTGTACGCGGCGGTACAAGCCGCGCCGGCGGCGGTCGTCTTGCCGTCGGTCTGGGGGGCGACGTGGTACTTCAACCCGTTCGCGTGGCAGTTCCTGTTCTTCCTGGGCACGTGCCTGGCGGCGCGGCCGTCCTTGATCCCCGATACCGCCCGCGAATCCACCGGCCTGTTGGCCGCGGCCGTCGCCTTCCTCCTGACCGCCGCGGTCGTGAAGGTCGGGTACGCGGCCGCGGTCCGGCCGGACTTCTTCCGCGACCTGTGGGCGATCCTCGGGGGGGAAACGACGCTGGCCCTGCCACACCTCCAGATGAACGCGGTGCCGGGCACCCGGAAGGGGCACCTCGGCGTCCTCCGCCTTTTGCACTTCCTGACGCTGGCCTACGTCTGCACCCGAGCGGTCAACGCCGCATGGTGCGGGACCGGGTGGCGGGCGGCCGTGGTCCGGTGCGGCCAGCACTCGCTGGAGGTGTTCTGCCTGGGCACGGTGGCCGTGTACGCGGCCAATGCGTTCCTGGCGACTTACGGGCAATCGCTCGCCTGGCAGTTCGTCACGAACGTGGTCGGGTGCTCGGCGATCCTTGCGGCGGGATGGGTCGCCCACATGTTCAAGCCGCTTGCGACGCTCGGCCGCCCGGCCGTCGAGCCGCCGGCCTCCGCGGCAACTCCGACCGACCTGAGGGTGTTCGAGCGTGTCCCATCGAAGGAGGATGCGTCGTTCAAAGTGGGTGCAGCCTTGTAACGCCATCGGGTAAGATTTACGGTCTCCGCGTATGCACCCGCATTTCTGCCGAGATCGCTTACAAGTCAGGTAAATTTTTTGGTGATTTTCCTTGAAGTGCCCTATCGCCACGGCGGCACATTTGTAAAAATACGACAAATTTAACGATTACGCGGAACTTGCGACAGATTTGCTGCATCAGATGCTTGAGAGTGTTTAGTCGCAACGACTGAAAACTGAGGTACTTACCCCGTGCGTTGGGTTCCCTTCCGAACCCTGGTTTCCTTGCTCGTCTTCACCGCCTTGGGGGTGTTGGACCTCGGCCCCCGCGCGGCCGCGGGGTTCATTTCGACCGCGGATCAGATGACTACTTCCGTTTCGACTACGCTAGCGACCGACGCCCCGACGCCCGTGGTCCCGGCGGTAGTAGACCGCGAATCCGACGCCGTACTCCCGAACCCAGGCTTCGCCCCGAACGGCGGCACGACGAGTTCTCCGAGCAACTCGTCCTCGTCCGTCGGATCCGGGGTCGCGGCCCACGTGCCTTGTCCCCCCTCGTCCGAGTGCGGCCTCGTGGTGTATTTCCGCGAGCCGTCGGCCCGCCTTCGGCTCTCGAAGTTCATCGACGCCATTCTCGACCCCCCGCGCGCGATCTGATCGCGCACGCCGTGCGTGCGAGTCCATTCGGCGACCCCGGCCGTCCGGTGCGGTTGCCAATGCCCTCCGCTCACAGAGCGTAGTCTCCTGGGGTTCTTTCCAAATACCTGTATCCTCTCGGGCCGCCAAGCCGCCCGGTCGAGGATCGAATAAGGGTTCAATCCATGCGTAAGTTCTTCCTGCTGGCCGCGGTCGCCGTCGCCAGCGTCCTGTCCCTCGGCACGTCGGCCGACGCCGCGTTCCGGATGCGGGTCGAGTCCGGCACCACGACCGGGCCGGGCGTGGTCATCACCGACGGTGCCTTGGGCAACGAAACCGGCATCGCGGATGGGGGGGCCGGGACCGATAACCTGATCATCGTCACCTCCGTCGGCGGGTTGCCTGGGTTTGCCGTTTCTGTCACGACCGGTACTAGTTCGCCGTTCTTGGCGGCCCCCACGTTTTTCGAGGCGATCGACTTGAACAACGTGTCGATCAATGCGTCCGGTGAGGGTACGTTGCGAATGATCCTCGTCCGAAGTGATTTCGGGGCCGCCACCCCGGACGGTCTCGTCGGGTTCCGCGTCGAATTGGGTGGTACGCTCTCGGCTCCCGCCGGTTCGACCATCACGTTCGATTCCTACGGCGACGACTCCAACACGATCCCGGACCTCGGCGTGGACGTGAACCCGGTCGGTGCCCTGGCCCCCGTGACGGGCATTCCGGCCCTGCCCACGATCACCCACTCGTTCGGCGTCGGTGCGTTTAGCGCCGCCAAGGAAGTCAACTTCATCCAAAGCGGTACCTTCTCGGTGTACACGGTCGTGACGGTGAACTTCACCGGCGCGGGTAGCGTCAGCTTCAACAACACGGTCGGCACTTCGCCGGCCCCGGCCGGGCTACTGCTGGCCCTGACGGCCGCCCCGGTCCTGGGCGTCGGGGCGTGGATCCGCCGCCGCCGGAGCGGGGTCGCGGCGTAAGTCGCGACCCGGTCGGCCGATCTTACTGTCCTCGGGCGGGTGCCGGTGGCAACACCGGCACCCGCCCTCTTTTCTCTCGCTTCAGCCTTGCCTCACGTCCTTCGCACCTGACCGCCACCCTGTGCCGCCGCCCTCCCCCTGCGAGGGCACGCCGCCCGATTCGATCGTCCCACGCCGTTACGGAGGCGAGGACCGTCCCTGCGCGAATCCCCGGATGCCACCTGGAGAACAACCCCATGCTCGTCGAGAATCTGGACCGCGTCGAAGCCCCCAAGCCGATTTCGTTGCCACCCGGCCTCAAAGTGAATGTCGGGTGCGGCCCGGTCCAACCGGCCGGGTGGGTCAACATGGACAACAGTAACCGCGCCTGGCTGGCGAAGCGGCTGTGGCCCGTGGACCGGTTCCTGGTCAAGTGCGGCGTCCTCCCGCCGACAGAGTTCGGCCGGAACGTCACGTTGCACAACTTGCTCAAGCCACTGCCGTTCGCGGCCGGGTCCGTGTCGTGCATCTACGCCGGGGAGGTGTGGGAGCACTTCGAGTACGCCGACGCGGCCCGACTCACGGCCGAATGCTTCCGCGTGCTCGCCCCCGGCGGCGTGCTCCGGGTTCGCGTGCCGGACGGCGTCTCGTTCTGGCGGCAATACCTCAATCTGGTGGAGGCGGAACTGGCCAAGCCGCGGGAGGAGTGGTCGGCGAAGAAGGTCCGCGACCACGTCCAGATGTACTTCGACCACATCCAGACCCGCAAGTCGGTGCTCAAGTCGATCGGCCACAAGCACAAATGGGATTTTGACGAGGTGCAGCTGATCAAACTGTTCGAGGACAACGGATTCCGGTCGGTCGAACGGCGGAATTTCCGCGACAGCCGAATCCCGGACGTTGATCGGGTCGAGAACTATTGCTTCTTAATCGTCGAGGGGGTGAAGCCGGATTGACCGGCGTGCGGGAACGGTTCTGGGTCCGCGGTACTGGCGTCGGGGGGGGGGGGGGGGGGACCCCCGCCCCCCCCCCCCCGGGGCCCTTGGTGGGGGGGGGGGCCCGCCCGGTCCGCCGGGGGGCCCCCCCCCCCCCGGGC